>DATGXG010000014.1 GCA_035299085.1 Bacteroidales bacterium
TGTAAAAAAAAGGGATGACAAGGAAAATATTTATTTCACTCATAGCATTTGTTTCAGTCGCACTGCCGGTTAAAAGCCAGACTGCCTGGGAAAAGGATATCCGCCAGTTCGAAAAGCTTGATTCGGCTGAAACATATTCCCCTAATGCTGTATTGTTTGCCGGCAGTTCGAGTATCCGGTTATGGTCGACCATAAAACGGGATATGGCCCCGTATGAAATCATTCAGCGGGGTTTCGGAGGTTCGAAGCTGAGTGACCTTGTTGTTTATGCCGACAGGATTATTGCGCCTCATCCCTGCAGCGCCGTTGTGCTGTTTGTTGCCAATGACATCACGGGGAGTGCCGATGATAAAACTCCGCAACAGGTGGCTGATTTATTCAGCCAGGTATTGCAGATCATCCGGAAATCGCATCCGAAAACCCCTGTGTTCTGGATTGAGATAACACCGACGCCGTCGAGGTGGAAGGTTTGGGATAAGGCAACTGAAGCAAACCAGATTATTAAAAATATGTGTGATAAAAAGAATAACACCTATTATATAGCCACCAGCCAGGCGTTTATTGGAAAGGACAGATTGCCTGTAAAAGATTATTTCATGCCGGATATGCTGCATCTTAATGAACAGGGATATAAGATATGGAGCGGTGTGATTAAGAAGAGGCTGGGGGAGGTTGTGCATCCTTAGATAAGGCGTCATTGCGAGGAGCGTACAAATCATTGATTATAGTAGAATTATTAGTCGACGAAGCAATCTGCCTGAACAGGAAGGGCGCTGCAAAGAGATAGAGTTGTTGAGGTAAATGTCCTGGTAAAGTAATGCCTGTGCGGACAGATTGCTTCGTCGACAATTAATAGATCAATAATCATAAATTCTACATGCTCCTCGCAATGACGATCTCTTTTTTGCAATTTTTTTTCTCATCTAGTTGCATTTGATAAAAAAACATCTACCTTTGCAAGCCAATTTTGAAGAAAAAAGAATTACAAATAAAGCATAAATGCCAACGATTCAGCAATTAGTAAGAAAGGGCAGATCAACGATCGAGGATAAAAGTAAGGCTCCGGCATTAAACTCTTGTCCCCAAAAACGAGGTGTTTGTACCCGTGTTTATACAACCACGCCCAAGAAACCTAACTCAGCTATGCGTAAGGTAGCCAGGGTAAGGCTTCAGCATGGAATTGAAGTTACAGCTTACATTCCGGGTGAAGGTCATAATCTGCAGGAACACTCCATCGTTATGATCCGCGGCGGCAGGGTAAAGGATTTACCGGGCGTTCGTTACCATATCATCAGGGGTGCTCTTGATACCTCCGGAGTAGAAGGACGCAACCAGCGCCGTTCGAAATATGGCACAAAAAGACCTAAAAAATAAGTTTTTGAATAGACCAATACAATGAGAAAGTCTAAACCAAAAAAAAGAATATTGTTACCGGATCCGAAGTACAATGATACACTGGTAACACGTTTTGTGAACAATATGATGATTCAGGGTAAGAAGAGCACAGCCTATGATGTTTTTTACGAAGCTCTTGACCTGGTTGCCAAAAAAGCAAAGGATATTGAAAGTTCACCGCTTGACATCTGGAAAAAAGCGTTGGAAAATATAACACCTCAGGTTGAGGTAAAAAGTCGCAGGGTTGGTGGTGCCACATTCCAGGTTCCCACGGAAATCCGTCCCGACAGGAAGATCTCGATCAGCATGAAGAACCTGATTCTTTATTCACAGAAAAGAACCGGCAATTCAATGAGCGATAAGCTCGCTGCTGAAATACTTGCCGCCTTTAAAGAAGAAGGCGCAGCATTTAAAAAGAAAGAAGATACTCATAAAATGGCAGAAGCTAACAAGGCATTTGCGCATTTCAGGTTCTAGTAAAAGGATATTTGACATTGCGGTTTAGCCTATAGTTACACTAGCTGATAATTAGTGCGAGAATGAATTTTGATTTGAATTATACCAGGAATATTGGCATTATGGCCCATATAGACGCCGGTAAGACTACCACTACCGAGCGCATCCTGTTCTATACTGGTATAACTCACCGGATAGGGGAGGTACACGAAGGCACAGCCACCATGGACTGGATGGTGCAGGAGCAGGAAAGAGGAATTACGATAACATCCGCTGCCACTACGGCGTTTTGGGATTATCAGAACAAGAATTACAAAATCAACATTATAGATACCCCGGGTCACGTTGACTTCACTGTTGAAGTGGAAAGGTCATTGCGTGTACTCGATGGTTGCATTGCGGTTTTTTGTGCTGTAGGCGGTGTTCAGCCCCAGTCGGAAACCGTATGGCGTCAGGCTAACAAGTATAATGTTCCGCGTATTGCATTCATCAACAAGATGGACCGCACAGGCGCCGACTTTTTCCATGTTGTAAAACAGATTAAGGAGAAGCTCGGTTCCAATCCCGTTCCCATGCAGATCCCCATTGGTTCTGAAGATAATTTCAAGGGACTTGTTGATTTGATTGAGCGTCGTGCTATCGTTTGGGTTCCTGATGAAAAACTCGGAATGAGGTATGAGTATACCGAAATTCCCGAAGATATGATTGAACTTGTTGAGGAATGGCGCGAGAAGCTGATCGAGGCAGTATGTTATACCGACGATGATCTTCTTGAAAGATTCCTTGAAGACAGGACTTCAATCACAGTTGAGGAATTTATGGAACATACCCGTAATGCCGTCATCAGCCAGCAGGTTGTACCGGTATTATGCGGTGCTTCATTCAAAAATAAAGGTATTCAGCGGCTTCTTGATGCCATTTGCGCATTATTGCCTAGTCCGCTTGATATCCCCACGGTTAAGGGACACAATCCTTACACCGATAAAACCGAAGAACGCAAGGCCGACGAAAACGAGCCGCTCACTGCTCTGGCTTTCAAAATTGCAACCGATCCCTATGTAGGCCGTCTGACCTACCTCCGGGTTTACTCGGGTGCCATTGATGCCGGAATGCAGGTGTTGAATCCGCGTACAGGTAAAAAAGAAAGAATTAACCGGTTATACCAGATGCATGCGAACAAGCAGAATCCGCGCGACAGGATTGAAGCCGGAGACATCTGCGGTGTGGTTGGTTTAAAGGAAGTGGTTACCGGTGATACACTTTGCGATTTGAAGAGTCCCGTGTACCTGGAGAGCATGACATTCCCCGATCCCGTTATCGGAGTTGCCATTGAGCCCAAAACACAGGCCGATGTTGACAAGCTTGGAAACGCGCTTGCTAAGCTTTCGGAAGAAGATCCTACGTTCAAGGTGAAGGTAGATGAAGATTCAGGTCAGACCGTTATCAGCGGAATGGGGGAATTGCATCTTGAGATCCTGATGGACAGGCTTAAACGTGAATTCGGCGTAGAATGCAGCCAGGGTGCTCCGCAGGTGGCATACAAGGAAGCTCTTACGAGCCCCGTTAAACATCGCGAAATATTCAAAAAACAAACCGGTGGCCGCGGTAAATTTGCCGACATCCAGTTTGAACTGGCCCCTGCAGAAAAAGGCGTTACAGGGCTTGTATTTATTGATGAAATCAAAGGCGGTAATATTCCGCGTGAATATATTCCCTCCATTGAAAAAGGTTTCCGTGAGGCCATGCGCAACGGTGTTCTTGCCGGTTTCGCCATGGACAGCCTCCAGGTGACTATTAAGGATGGTTCATTCCATCCGGTTGACTCCGATTCATTCTCATTTGAGATTTGCGCCAGGCAGGGTTTCAAGCACGGGCTCAAAAAGGGAAAGGTTACTTTACTTGAACCAATTATGAAGGTTGAAGTGGTAACGCCCGAAGAGTATATGGGTGACATCATCGGCGATTTTAACCGCAGGCGCGGTCAGATTACCGGAATGGAATCGCAGGCTTCATTGAGAATTATACTGGCCAATGTGCCCCTGGCCGAGATGTTTGGTTACGTAACCGTACTTCGCACTCTCTCGTCAGGCAGGGCTACCTCCACCATGGAGTTCTCGCACTACGATGCGGTTCCTCCCTCATTGGCAGCTGAAGTAATTGAAAAGATAACAGGTACTAAGATTTTAGTATAAAGATTGTAAGACCAACATAAATGAGCCAGAAAATCAGAATTAAGCTTAAATCGTATGATCACAATCTCGTTGACAAGTCAGCAGAGAAAATTGTGAAGACGGTTAAGACTACAGGTGCTGTGGTTAGCGGCCCGATTCCCCTGCCCACACATAAAAGGATTTTTACCGTATTACGGTCGCCTTTTGTGAATAAGAAATCAAGAGAGCAATTTCAGCTTTCATCGCACAAACGGTTGCTGGATATTTACAGTTCCACGCCCAAGACCATTGATGCGCTGATGAAATTAGAATTGCCCAGTGGTGTGGAAGTTGAAATCAAAGTCTGAACCATTTAATTAGGAAGAAATGCCAGGATTAGTTGGAAAGAAGGTCGGAATGACCTCAATATTCGATGAGAACGGTGTGAATGTTCCCTGCACGGTTCTCGAAGTTGGTCCCTGTACCGTTACACAGGTTAAGACCAAGGAAACTGACGGCTATAAAGCATTACAGCTTGCCTTCGACGATAAGAAGGAAAAGAATACACCTGCCGCCATGAAGGGTCATTTTAAGAAAGCCAACGCCACCCCCAAGAGGAAAGTGGTTGAGCTTACCGGTTTCATTCGCGACTGGAAGCTGGGTGATGTGATCACCGTTGATTATTTCAAGGATGACGAATGGCTTGATGTAACCTCAGTTTCTAAAGGTAAGGGATTCCAGGGTGTTGTAACGCGTCACGGTTTTGGTGGTATCGGTGATTCCACTCACGGACAACACGACAGGTCGAGAGCACCCGGTTCTTTGGGCGGATCATCATGGCCTTCACGCGTTCTGAGAGGCATGCGTATGGCCGGCCAAACCGGAAGCAAGAATGTAAAAGTTCTCAACCTGAAAGTGGTTAAGATCATTCCCGAAAATAATCTCTTATTATTAAAAGGATCAATACCGGGGGCAAAAGGATCCTACGTAATTATTGAAAGTCCCGACAGAACATAATAAACTGTGAACAATGGAATTAGCAGTATTGAATAAAACAGGAAAGGAAACCGGCCGTAAGGTTGAGCTTAAGGAAACCATTTTTTCCATTGAGCCCAATGACCACGCCATATACCTGGACGTGAAACAGCATCTGGCCAATAAACGCCAGGGTACTCATAAATCGAAAGAGCGCAATGAAGTATCGGGAAGTACCCGTAAGCTGAAAAAACAAAAAGGCACAGGCGGTGCCCGTGCAGGAAGTATCAAAAATCCTTTGTTCACCGGTGGTGGCAGGGTATTTGGTCCTCAGCCCCGTGATTATGATTTCAAGCTTAATAAGAAGGTAAAACAACTGGCCCGTAAGTCGGCTCTCACTTACAAAGCAAGGAACAATGAAATCGTGGTTCTGGAAGACTTCACATTGGAAGCTCCTAAGACAAAGGACTATGTAGCCTTTCTTACCGACCTGAAAATCGACGGTAAAAAGTCGTTAGTAGTTCTGAATGAACCAAATAAAAATATATATTTGTCGTCCCGGAATTTATCTGGCACAAGAGTCGTAACTGCTTCGGAATTAACTACTTACGATATCCTAAATAGCACTTCTCTTGTATTTTTTGAGAGTTCACTCGACAATATTCAGAAGAGTCTGTAACCGTCTAAAAGTTTAGAAATGGATATTATTGTAAAGCCGGTAGTAACTGAAAAGATGAATGCCCAGGCAGAAGGCCTGAAGAAATATGGCTTCATCGTAAATAAGAAGGCCAACAAAGTACAGATAAAAAAGGCCGTTGAAGATCTTTATGGCGTTACGGTCGAGTCGGTTAATACCATGTATTATGCCGGAAAACGCAAAGCAAGATTTACCCGTACCGGATATGTAGCCGGACAAAGAAATGCTTTCAAAAAAGCAGTGATCACCTTGCGGGAGGGCGATGTAATAGACTTTTATAGCAATATTTAATAGTATATTATGGCTGTAAGAAAATTAAAACCTGTAACACCGGGTCAGCGACACGCAGTTGTTGCTTCCTTTGACGACATCACCAGCAGTACACCGGTCAAATCGCTGATGAGGCCACTGCAGAAATCTGGTGGCCGCAACAGTGACGGTAAAATGACAATGAGGTACCTTGGCGGTGGCCATAAAAAGATGTACCGTATCATTGACTTCATCAGGAATAAAGACGGAATGAACGCAACGGTAAAGACGATCGAATACGATCCGAACCGTTCCGCACGCATTGCACTTGTTGTATATGAAGATGGTGAAAAGCGCTATATTATTGCACCTGCCGGTTTAAAGGTTGGTCAGGAAATCCGTTCGGGATCCGGTGTGGCTCCTGAAATCGGAAACTGTCTGACACTGGGTGAAATTCCCCTGGGTACTCTTGTACACAATATCGAGCTTCAGCCTGGCAAGGGTGGTGCAATGGCACGCAGTGCAGGATCTTATGCACAGCTTACCTCACGCGACGGAAAGTATGCCATTGTGAAGCTTCCTTCAGGTGAATCGAGAATGATTCTTGTAACCTGCAGGGCTACTATCGGCACGGTTTCCAATCCTGATCACGGTCTTGTAAGATCAGGCAAAGCCGGTCGCACACGCTGGCTGGGTCGCAGACCCCGTGTTCGCGGTGTAGCCATGAACCCGGTTGACCATCCAATGGGCGGTGGTGAAGGTAAGGCATCCGGCGGACATCCAAGGTCACGCAAAGGTTTGTATGCAAAAGGCATGAAAACCCGCAGGAAAAAGAATCCTACAACAAGGTTCATCATTGAAAAACGGAAAAAATAATTGACTTTATATTATGAGCAGGTCATTAAAAAAAGGTCCCTTTATTGAATTCAAGCTCGAAAAACGCGTGCTTGATATGAATAAGTCCGGCAAGAAATCAGTTATCAAAACATGGTCGAGGCGGTCGCTGATCTCTCCCGATTTCGTAGGGCATACCATTGCTGTGCATAACGGTAACAAGTTTATCCCGGTATATGTAACTGAAAACATGGTAGGACACCGTCTGGGCGAGTTTTCACCCACACGTACCTTCAGGGGCCATGCAGGAAGATCCAAGGAATAATAGAAATCCATTAAAATAAATATCAATGGGTGCACGTAAGCGAATAGCAGCAGACCAACGAAAAGAAGAAAACAAGACAAAAGCAATGGCAGTTCTGAACAACTGCCCGAGTTCACCGCGTAAAATGCGCCTGGTTGTAGATATGATCAGGGGTGTTGAAGTGAACAGAGCACTTGATATTCTTCGTTACAGCACAAAAGAGCCTTCTAAGAAAGTTGAAAAGCTTTTATTGTCGGCCATAGCCAACTGGCAGAAAAAAAATGAAGATGCAAGGGTTGAAAAGTCGAACCTCTTTGTAAAGGAAGTATTTGTTGATGGCGGCCGCCAGTTAAAGAGGCTGCGCCCGGCACCCCAGGGAAGAGGTTACAGGATCCGTAAACGTTCGAATCATGTGACGATCATACTCGACAGTCTGGTAAATATAGAGGAAGCACAAACTGAAGTAAAACAATCTAATTAATGGGACAGAAAGTCAATCCGATTAGCAATCGCCTCGGAATCATCAAAGGTTGGGATTCCAATTGGTACGGCGGAAGAAATTATTCCGAAAAACTGGTCGAAGATTACAAGATCAGGGAATATCTGACTGCCAGGTTGGCAAAGGCCAGCATTTCCAAGATCGTTATCGAGCGTACGCTGAAACTGATCACGGTTACTGTCAACACGGCCCGTCCGGGTATCATTATTGGAAAAGGCGGACAAGAGGTTGATAAGCTCAAGGAAGAATTGAAGAAGATCACAAGCAAGGAAGTTCAAATCAATATATTTGAAGTAAAAAGGCCCGAACTTGACGCTGTTATTGTTGCCAACAACGTGGCAAGGCAGCTCGAAGGTAAGGTTTCTTACCGCCGTGCGATCAAGATGGCAATTGCTTCAACCATCCGCATGGGTGCTGAGGGAATTAAGGTGCAGGTGTCAGGCCGCTTAGGTGGTGCTGAAATGGCCAGGACCGAGATTATCAAGGAAGGAAGAATTCCTCTGCATACATTCCGTGCTGACATTGATTATGCACTGGGTGAGGCACTCACAAAAGTCGGACTGATTGGTGTGAAGGTTTGGATATGCAAAGGTGAGATTTACGGAAAACGTGATCTTGCTCCGAACATCGGCGCCAAATCAGCCAAACCGAAGAGCAATTTTAAAAAAGGTCGCAGAAAATAAGTGGTTTACACGATATAACAGGATAACATTATGTTACAACCGAAAAAATCAAAATTCAGGAGGCAGCAGAAGGGCAGAATGAAAGGCAATGCCCAGAGAGGTCATGACCTTGCCTTCGGATCGTTTGGGATCAAGGCTCTTGATAAAGCATGGATCACAGGACGGCAGATTGAAGCAGCCCGTCAGGCTGTAACCCGCCATATGAAACGTGAAGGACAGATCTGGATCAGGATATTTCCCGACAAGCCGATCACCAAGAAGCCTGCTGAAGTACGTATGGGTAAAGGTAAAGGCGCTCCCGAAGGATTCGTTGCTCCGGTAACCCCGGGACGTATTCTCATCGAAGCTGACGGTGTTCCTTTTGATGTAGCCAAAGAAGCTCTCCGGCTGGCTGCTCAGAAGCTCCCCATTGCCACCAAGTTTATCATCCGCAGAGATTACGTCGAAATTTAATTAACATAGTTCATGAAGACTTCCGAGATACGCGAATTATCCGCCAAAGAAATTGAAGAGCGGATTGAAAATGAAAAAACACTCATTTTCAAGCAGCAAATGAACCATGCCATTTCTCCCCTTGACAACCCTATGAAAATAAGGGAAACCAGGAGAAACATTGCCCGGCTGGAAACCATACTTCGTCAGAAACAGAAAGAAGCCAAGTAAAATGGAAAACAGAAATTTAAGGAAAGAAAGGGTCGGTATTGTTGTAAGTAACAAGATGGACAAAACCATCGTGGTAGCTGAAAAACGTAAGGTTAAGCACCCCATTTATGGTAAATTCATCAACCGTACCACCAAGTTCATGGCCCATGATGACAGTAACAACTGCAATATCGGCGACACTGTAAAAATCATGGAAACCCGTCCGCTGAGCAAAAATAAAACCTGGAGAGTAGTTGAAATCATCGAAAGAGCTAAATAACCATGATACAGCAAGAAAGTAGATTAACGGTTGCGGATAACAGCGGTGCAAAAGAAGTACTTTGTATCCGTGTACTCGGTGGCACAGGCAGAAGGTATGCCTCTGTCGGCGACAAGATCGTAGTGACCGTAAAAAGCGCCCTTCCTGCAAGCGAAGTTAAAAAAGGAACCGTAAGCAAGGCGGTAGTGGTACGTACAAGCAAGGAAATCAGGAGACCTGACGGATCATATATCAGGTTCGATGACAATGCCTGTGTACTGCTTAACAATGCCGATGAAATCAGAGGCACCCGTATCTTTGGTCCCGTTGCCAGGGAACTGCGTGACAAGTATATGAAAATTGTATCACTTGCGCCTGAAGTGTTATAATACTTAAAAATCAATTCAATGCAGAAGAAACTCAATATCAAGAAAGGCGATACCGTTTTCGTAAATGCCGGTGAAAATAAAGGTCAGCAGGGAAGAGTCCTTGAAGTGATCCGTAAAACCGACCGCGCCATTGTTGAAGGTATCAACCTGGTTAGCAAACATACCAAGCCGAATGCAAAAAGCCCACAGGGCGGTATTGTTAAGAAAGAAGCACCAGTGCATATTTCAAATCTTATGGTCGTTGATCCGGCTTCAGGAAAGCCAACCCGCGTTGGACGCAGGTTAAACGACAAGGGATCGCTTGTAAGATATTCAAAAAAATCAGGAGAGGAGATTAAGTAATGGCTCATATACCTAACCTCAGAACAAAGTACCAGGAAGAGATTATCCCGGCACTTACAAAAGAGTTCAGCTACCACACTGTTATGCAGGTGCCGAAGCTTGAGAAGATCGTGATCAACCAGGGAGTAGGACAGGCAGTAACCGATAAGAAAATCGTGGACACAGCTGCTGAAGAACTCACCATGATAACCGGTCAGAAAGCCATTCAGACCATGTCGCGCAAGGACATCAGTAACTTCAAGCTGAGGCGCAAAATGCCCATCGGTGTAAAGGTTACCCTCCGCCGCGACACCATGTATGAATTCCTCGAAAGACTGATTTCAGTTGCTCTTCCCCGCATCAGGGATTTCAAGGGCATCAACAGCAAATTCGACGGCAAGGGAAATTATACTCTTGGAATCACCGAACAGATTATTTTCCCGGAGATCGACATCGACAAGATCAGCAAGATCCTGGGTATGGAAATAACCTTTGTAACATCGGCCAGGTCTGATGAAGAAGCTTTTGCCCTGTTACGCGAATTTGGATTACCATTTAAGAATACTAAAAAGAGTTAATATATATGGCTAAAGAATCATTGAAAGCCCGCGAAGTAAAGCGCAAGCAGCTTGTTGAGAAATTTGCTGCCAAAAGAGCCAAGCTGAAAGCTGAAGGTGACTTCCAGGAACTGAGCCGCCTGCCCAGGAACTCTAACCCCATTCGGTTACATAACCGTTGCAAACTCACAGGAAGACCAAAAGGCTATATCCGCCAGTTCGGAATCAGCAGAATAGTGTTCAGGGAGCTTGCTTCAAAGGGATTAATTCCCGGTGTAAAAAAGGCCAGCTGGTAATAAAGAATCAAGAGAAAATTATACAGAAATGACAGATCCGATAGCAGATTATTTGACCCGGTTGAGGAACGCGATTTCCGCCCGTCATAAAGTGGTTGAAATACCGTCATCCAACCTGAAAAAGAACCTCACGAAGATTCTTTTCGACAAAGGTTATATACTGAATTATAAGTTTGTCGATGAAGACAAAAAACAGGGAAGCATCAAGATAGCCCTGAAATATCATGCTGAAACCAAGCAGCCCGCCATTCGTTCACTCGAGCGGGTCAGTTCACCGGGCCTTCGCAGGTACGTCGGTTCTGAAGAACTTCCCAGGGTATTAAATGGTCTTGGCATTGCCATCGTTTCCACTTCCAGGGGTGTGATGACCGATAAGGAAGCACGGAATCTGAATATTGGCGGCGAAGTATTGTGTTACGTTTATTAACGGAGGAATTATCAATGTCACGAATTGGAAAACTGCCGATTAAATTGCCCCAGGGCGTAACGGCAACTGTAAAGCCCGATAATACGGTTTCAGTGAAAGGCCCGAAAGGTGAACTTAGCCAGGCTATCGATCCTGATATCAAGGTCGATGTAAAAGACGGCATCGTAAATGTTGAGCGTCCTACAGAGCAAAAGCGTCATAAAGCCATGCACGGCTTGTACCGCGCTCTGATCAACAATATGGTACACGGAGTTTCACAGGGATATGAAATCAAAATGGAAGTAGTGGGTGTAGGTTACAAGGCTGAAGCAAAAGGCCAGATCCTTGAACTCAGCCTCGGTTATTCCCATGATATTCATTTCCAGGTTCCTGATGAAGTAAAAGTGGAAGCCAAAACCGAAAGAAGAAGTAACCCGGTTATAACACTCACCAGCAATGACAAACAGCTGATCGGACAGGTAGCTGCAAAGATCAGGTCATTCCGTGAACCCGAACCCTATAAAGGTAAAGGTATTAAATTCGTGGGCGAAGTGCTCAGGAAGAAGGCCGGTAAATCTGCAACAGCCAAATAATACATAAAAAACTGAAGTATGGCTTTAACAAAAATTGAACGCAGGAAAAGAATAAAAATGCGTATCCGTAAAGAGCTTTACGGAACAAAGGAAGTTCCCCGCCTGACGGTTTTCAGGAGCAACAAGCAGATCTATATTCAGATCATTGACGACTCCGAGGGAAAAACATTGTTATCTGTTTCCTCAACGGTTAAGGAAATTGCCGAAAAGAAAGGGTTAACCAAGGTTGATCAGGCTAAGCTGGTTGGTAAACTGGCCGCTGAAAAATCAAAGGAAAGCGGAATCACCTCGGTGATATTCGACCGCAATGGTTACCTGTATCACGGTAGAGTAAAAGCACTGGCTGAAGCTGCCAGGGAAGGTGGACTTAAATTTTAACTATTATTATGTCAAACGTAAGCATTAGAAGAGTAAAGACTACAGACCTCGATCTGAAAGACCGTCTGGTTAGTATTCAACGTGTGACCAAGGTTACAAAAGGAGGTCGGACCTTCAGTTTCTCTGCCATTGTTGTGGTTGGCAATGAAGACGGCATAGTAGGTTACGGATTGGGTAAAGCCAATGAGGTTACCACAGCCATTGCCAAAGGCGTAGAGGATGCAAAAAAGAATCTTATCAAGGTTCCGGTATATAAAGGTACTATTCCTCACGAACAGCTTGCCAAATACGGCGGTGCACAAGTATTCCTGAAACCCGCATCAAGCGGTACAGGTGTTAAGGCCGGCGGTGCTATGCGCGCTGTTCTTGAAAGTGTGGGAGTGCATGACGTGCTTGCCAAATCGAAAGGTTCATCAAACCCCCATAATTTGGTAAAAGCAACTTTCAATGCACTGCTGCTTATGCGTGATGCCTATACCATCGCACAGCATCGCGGTATCACTATGGACAAGGTATTTAACGGTTAATGCAGACAATTATACCAATGGCTAAAATACGAATCACACAGGTTAGAAGCAGGATTCACTGCACCAAAAGGCAAAAACTCAATCTTGATGCCCTTGGACTCAGAAAACTTAATGCATCTGTAGAGCATGAAGCTACTCCCCAGATCTTAGGTATGGTGAACAAAGCAAAACATTTGGTTACAGTAACAGAACTCTAATTTTAAAGATATTTTACTACTATGGATCTTAGTAATTTAAAACCAGCCAAAGGATCAATCAAGAAGAGCAAGCGACTCGGCCGCGGCCAGGGATCAGGAAGAGGCGGAACTTCTGCAAGAGGTCATAAAGGCGGACAATCAAGATCAGGGTATACCCGGAAGATTGGTTTTGAAGGAGGACAGATGCCTTTGCAGCGCCGTGTTCCGAAATTCGGTTTCAATAACATCAGCCGCAAAGAATACAAGGGCATTAATATTTCTACCCTTCAGACACTTGCTGATTCCAGGAAATTATCAGCCATTGATGTTCAGACCCTTGCTGAGGCAGGTCTGATTTCAAGGAACGATCTTGTGAAGATTCTGGGTAACGGTACTCTCACCGCTAAACTCGATGTAAAAGCTCATGCGTTCTCTAAATCAGCCAAAGCCGCAATCGAAGCTTTACAGGGAACAGCAACCATAATCTGATACCCTCATGAAATCATTTATCCAGACACTAAAGAACATTTACAAGATTGAGGAACTGCGGACAAGGATTCTTTATACCTTGTTTATCATTCTCGTTTACAGGCTCGGATCAAAAATCGTTTTACCCGGTGTTGATCCCGCCATGCTTGAAGCATTTGCATCAAGAACACAGCAGGGAGTCCTCGGATTGCTTGATATGTTTTCAGGAGGTGCTTTCTCAAGGGCATCTATTTTCGCATTGGGAATCATGCCCTATATCTCGGCATCCATTATCATTCAGCTGCTCACTATAGCGGTCCCTTACTTCCAGCGTATGCAGAAGGAAGGTGAAAGCGGACGCCGCAAGATGAACCAGATTACACGCTATCTTACCGTGGTTGTGCTTGTTCTCCAGGCACCCGCTTATCTTACACAGATTCCGGTAGATGCCAGGGTTCTCAAGCCGGTAATGTTCCAGTTCTCTTCCATAGCCATTCTAACGGCCGGTACAATTTTTGTCATGTGGCTGGGCGAACGTATAACAGAAAAAGGTATCGGTAACGGTATTTCTCTGATCATTATGATTGGTATTATTGCCCGCCTTCCTTTCGCGTTGTCGAGCGAACTTACCGATCGACTGAACGGTCAGGGCGGCCTTGTTGCTTTCCTGGTTGAAATTGTTTTCCTGCTGGTGGTTATTGCGGTGAGCATACTCCTTGTGCAGGGAACCCGCAGAATACCGGTACAATATGCCAAACGTATCGTAGGCAATAAACAGTATGGCGGCGTTCGTCAGTATATCCCTCTTAAGGTAAATGCTGCCGGTGTTATGCCCATTATCTTTGCCCAGGCCATCATGTTTCTCCCGCTCTCTTTTGCCCGTTACACAGGCAACGGAGCCATGAGCAACTTTTTGGCGGCCTTTTCACGGTACACCAGTGTTTGGTACAATGTCATTTTTGCGCTGTTAATCATACTTTTTACGTATTTTTACACCGCAATTATCATGAATCCGACCCAGATGGCGGAGGATATGAAGAAAAACGGCGGTTTTATACCGGGTGTAAAACCCGGAAAAAAGACAAGCGAGTTTATTGATTCGGTCATGTCGAAAATTACATTACCCGGTTCAATATTCCTGGCAATTGTTGCAATCCTTCCGGCCTTCGCGGGTTTGGTGGGAATACAGCAAAGTTTTGCCCAATTCTTCGGAGGCACATCGCTTCTGATTCTTGTGGGCGTTGTGCTGGATACTCTGCAGCAGATAGAAAGCCATTTGCTGATGAGGCATTATGACGGACTGATGAAGTCGGGTCGTGTAAAAGGAAGAGCAGGCGGTATCGCCTCTTCCATGTAAAAAACAGGTTGAAGTTCTTTGATGATTCATTATAAAACAGCGGAAGAAATCGAATTGCTAAGAGCAAGCAATTTGCTGGTCTCCAAAGCCCTGGCTGAGGTTGCCAAGCGAATTGCACCCGGTGTGACCACACTGGAGCTCGACAACGTAGCCGAACAGTTCATTCGCGACAATCATGCCATACCGGCATTCCTGGGATATAAAGGATACCCGAAAACCCTGTGCACTTCGGTGAATCAACAGGTAGTTCACGGAATCCCTTCAGGATATACATTGAAAGATGGCGACATCGTTTCGGTTGATTGCGGCGCGCTTTTCCAGGGCTATTATGGCGATTCGGCATATACATTTGCTGTCGGAGAAATTCCCGAACGTGTTAAGCTGTTGCTGAAAACTACCCGCGAGTCGCTTTTCAAAGGCATCGAACAGGCCATTGACGGTAAACGGGTTGGTGATATAAGCAACGCGGTACAGGAACACTGTGAACTTCAGAAGTTTTCTGTTGTTCGTGAGATGGTCGGACACGGAATAGGGAAGGGATTGCATGAAGCACCTGAAGTGCCTAACTACGGCAAACGCGGACACGGTCCAAGATTGCAGAGCGGCATGGTGATCTGTATCGAACCCATGATCAACATGGGAAAAAAAGACATCACACAGGATTCAGACGGTTGGACAATCCAGACAGCAGACAGGCAACCTTCAGCCCATTTTGAATTGTGTGTGGCTATAGGAAAAATCAAAGCCGATATTCTTTCAACATTTGAATACATTGAAGCAGTATATAAAAATTAAAACCGCGAAGATCATATATGTCAAAACAACCATCCATTGAACAAGATGGAGTGATTAAGGAAGCTCTTTCAAATGCAATGTTCCGCGTGGAATTGCAGAACGGGCACATAATTACGGCTCACATATCAGGGAAAATGAGGATGCACTATATCAAGATCCTTCCCGGCGATAAAGTGAGGGTTGAGATGTCACCCTATGATCTTACAAAAGGTAGAATAACATTCAGGTACAAATAATTTACTGATCAACATGAAAGTAAAAACATCCATTAAGAAACGCACTGCCGACTGCAAAATCGTACGCAGAAAGGGACGTTTATACGTGATTAACAAAAAGAATCCCAAGTATAAACAGCGCCAGGGCTGATAACATTGTTAACATTTTAATTATATAAAAATTATATGGCTAGAATCGTTGGTGTCGATTTACCAAAGAATAAAAGGGGTGAAATAGGCCTGACCTATATTTTCGGTCTGGGACGCAGCTCAGCACAGAAAATTCTGGAAAAAGCAGGCGTTGACAGGAATGTAAAAGTAAAAGACTGGACTGATGAGCAGGTTAACCTGATCAGAAAAGTGATCAATGAAAATTACAAGGTGGAAGGTGAACTTCGTTCGAATGTTCAGCTGAATATTAAACGCCTGATGGACATTGGTTGCTACCGGGGAGTCAGACATCGTCTGGGACTGCCTGTAAGAGGCCAGAGTACGAAAAACAATGCCCGTACCCGTAAAGGTCGCAGGAAAACTGTTGCTAACAAAAAGAAGGCTACCAAATAAGGAATAAATTATGGCAAAGAAAGCTGGAATTACAAAAAAGAAAGTTGTTAAGGTTGACCCTGTAGGCCAGGCACACGTGCATGCCTCATTCAACAACATCATCATTTCACTTACAAACAGCCAGGGACAGGTTATATCCTGGGCCTCTGCAGGTAAAATGGGCTTTAAGGGTTCAAAAAAGAACACTCCTTATGCTGCCCAGGTAGCCGCTGCAGATTGTGCAAAAGCAGCATTTGACATGGGCCTTCGCAAGGTAAAAGCTTTTGTTAAAGGTCCCGGCGCCGGCAGGGAATCAGCTATCAGAACCATTCATACAGCAGGTATAGAGGTTACTGAAATCGTTGATGTTACTCCTCTTCCTCATAACGGTTGCAGGGCACCCGGAAGAAGAAGGGTATAATTGAATTCGGCAATATATTAGAGAATAATAATTTACTTTAACAATGGCAAGATATACTGGACCTAAAACCAAGATAGCAAGAAAATTTGGAGATCCCATTTACGGACCGGATAAGAGTTACGATAAGAAGAATTATCCCCCGGGACAACATGGTGCCAATAAGAAAAGAAAGAAATCATCAGAATACGGCATTCAGCTTCGTGAAAAGCAGAAAGCCAAATATACTTACGGCGTGCTCGAAAGACAGTTTGCAAACCTTTTCGATAAAGCACAGCGCAGCAAGGGTGTTACCGGTGAGGTATTGCTCCAGCTTCTCGAATCACGTCTCGACAACGTGGTTTTCAGGCTTGGCATTTCACCTTCACGTTCAGGTGCCCGTCAGCTTGTTTCACACCGTCATATAACCGTTAACGGTGAAGTGGTTAACATCCCTTCATTCTCCGTTAAACCCGGTGACATTGTGGGCGTTCGTGAAAAATCAAAATCTCTCGAAGTCATTCATAATTCCCTTGGTTCACGCAGGGTTAACGTAACCTGGCTCGAGTGGGACGGTGCACAGATGGCCGGTAAGCTCATCAACCGCCCCGAACGCGACCAGATTCCGGAAACCATTAAGGAACAGTTGATCGTTGAGTTGTATTCCAAGTAATAGAATAGAAGAATATTCTAATAATCGAAATCTTAAATAAACAATATGGCCATATTAGCTTTTCAGAAGCCCGATAAGGTGATTATGATCGAATCGGACGACAGGTTCGGTAAGTTCGAATTTCGTCCGCTGGAACCCGGATACGGTATTACCATCGGTAATTCCCTTCGCAGGATCCTTCTTTCATCCCTTGAGGGTTACGCGATAACAGCTATCAAAATTGACGGAGTTGAACATGAGTTTGCCTCCATCACCGGCGTCATTGAGGATGTGGTTGAAATCATCCTCAATCTGAAACAGATCAGGTTCAAACGCCTGGCAGACGACGTGAATGATGAAAAAATAATGGTGACACTGTCGGACCAGACTTCATTCAAAGCCGGTGACCTGAACCGTTTCCTCAGCAACTTCGAAGTGCTGAATCCCGAACTGGTGATCTGCCATATGGAAAAGGATGTGGAACTCCGCATGGAATTCCATGTAAACAAGGGCAGGGGATATGTTCCGGCAGAAGAGAACAAACCCTTTGATGCCGAATTCGGTCTCATTCCTATCGATTCTATCTTCACACCCATTAAGAATGTGAAGTATTCAGTTGAAAATTACCGCGTAGAGCAGAAAACCGACTATGAAAAACTCCTTATGGAAATTCTTACCGATGGTTCGATCCATCCGAAAGACGCCCTCAAGGAAGCAGCTAAAATTCTGATCTACCACTTCATGCTCTTCTCCGATGAAAAGATCACTCTTGATTCCGAAGAAAGAGCCGCCAACGAGGAATTCGATGAAGAAGTTCTCCATATGAGGCAACTGCTCAAAACCAAACTCGTTGATCTTGACCTTTCAGTCAGGGCACTGAACTGCCTTAAAGCTGCTGAAGTTGAAACTCTTGGTGATCTTGTTAAATTTAACAAAAACGACCTCCTGAAATTCAGGAATTTCGGTAAGAAATCGCTCACTGAGCTTGATGAACTGCTCGAAACCATGAATCTTTCATTTGGGATGGATATTGCCAAGTATAAGCTCGACAGAGATTAATTTTAACCTTACAGGGAACAAAAGAGATACCCACTGATTAAATTTTAGGATTATCATGCGACATAATAATACAAATAATAATTTAGGACGAAAAAGCGCTCACCGTAAGGCTATGCTTTCGAACATGGCATCTTCACTGATACTTCACAAGCGCATTAAAACCACCACTGCCAAAGCAAGGGCATTGAGGGTTTTCATTGAGCCGATTCTTACCAAATCGAAAGAGGATTCAACGCATTCACGCCGGTTGGCTTTCACCTACCTGCAGGATAAGGATGCCGTTTCAACTCTCTTCAGGGATGTATCGCCGAAGATTGCTGACAGACCGGGTGGATATACCCGTATTCTGAAAATCGGAGCCCGCGCTGGTGACGCTGCTGATATGTGCTATATCGAGCTCGTTGATTTCAACGAAGCCATGCTGGGTGCAACCGCAGCTGCCGAAACCAAGACAACCCGCCGCAGCCGCAGAGGTTCAAAGAAAGGTACCGCTGAAGCCAAGCCCGCCGCTGAAAAGGAACCGAAAGCTGCAAAAAAAGCAGCTCCCAAAGCAGCCGCTAAGGAAGAAAAGGCTCCCGAACAGCCCGCAGAAGGCGATGCAACAGAAACAAAAGAATAATTTCTAAAGCCTAAAAATAAACTATCATGGGACAAATAGCACATGTTCATGCACGTGAAATCCTTGATTCAAGAGGTAATCCTACTATTGAAGTTGAAGTGATTCTCGAAAGCGGTTTTGTCGGCCGTGCCGCTGTTCCGTCAGGAGCATCCACAGGTGAAAACGAAGCCCTCGAACTTCGTGACGGCGACAAGAAAAGATACCTTGGAAAAGGCGTTCTTAAAGCCGTTGATAATGTTAATAACATCATTGCAAAAGAAATCATCGGCATGAATGCCCTTGACCAGGTTGCCATTGATAAAAAAATGCTCGCTCTCGACGGAACAAAAACCAAGAGCAAGCTCGGTGCCAACGCTATCCTCGGTGTTTCACTGGCCACGGCAAAAGCTGCCGCCATGTTTCATGATATGCCACTGTACCGCTATATCGGAGGTGTAAACGCTAAAGTTCTCCCCGTTCCGATGATGAACATCATTAACGGTGGTTCGCACAGCGATGCCCCCATTGCATTCCAGGAATTCATGATCCGCCCCATCGGCGCTCCCAGTTTCCGCGAAGGCCTCCGCATGGGCGCTGAAGTTTTCCATTCATTGAAAAAAGTATTAAAAGAACGGGGTCTCAGCACTGCAGTTGGCGATGAAGGTGGTTTCGCACCCACTCTCAAAGGCACTGAAGATGCTCTCGAATCCATTATAAAAGCTATTGAAGCAGCCGGCTACAAACCCGGACGTGCTTCCGAAGGCGGACAGGTTTCAATCGGCCTCGACTGTGCAGCTTCCGAATTCTACGAAAACGGCAAATACAACTATGCCAAATTCGAAGGACCAAACGGTGCAGTTCGTTCATCTGCCGAACAGGTTGCTTTCCTCGAAAGCCTGATTAACAAATATCCCATTGACTCGGTTGAAGACGGAATGTCGGAACACGACTGGGATGGCTGGAAACTGCTTACCGAAAAAGTCGGCAGCCGCTGCCAGCTCGTTGGTGATGATTTATTTGTAACCAATGTTGAATTCCTTAAGAAAGGTATCGATATGGGTTGCGCCAATTCAATCCTGATCAAGGTTAACCAGATCGGATCACTCACCGAAACTCTTGATGCTATCGAAATGGCACACAGAGCTGGTTATACAACGGTCACTTCACACCGCTCGGGCGAAACTGAAGATGCCACTATCGCTGACATCGCAGTAGCTACCAATTCGGGTCAGATAAAGACCGGTTCACTGAGCCGCTCCGACCGTATGGCCAAGTACAACCAGCTTCTCCGCATTGAGGAAGAACTGGGCGATCTGGCGATTTACGGATATAAGAAGTAATACTAAGCCGTCATTACGCCTGCACAGGCAATACGCAATAAGTAGAACAACATCAAGGGCTGTCCAACAGGACAGCCTTTTTTATTTTCGGCTTAAGCCACCCAAATTACGGTTTACATCATCTGAACTATTGCCCGGGCTTTTGTTCTAACTGGTATTGACATCCCCTTATATATTAACTAACTTTAGTTAGAATATCCGGAAAGTCCGCCACTGATGGTTAGGGTTCTTGGATAATTTTCTGACGCCCTTTCAGGGCTGAAGAAGGATTTCGGCCAATTACACAGGGTTACACCCTGTGCTGGGTTATGCCGCCCTTTCAGGGCTATTCATAAGAATTATCTGGTGAATAAAGAGTCAACCTGAAAGGGTGAAATATACAGGCACAGGGTTAAACCCTGTGTTTTCAGCCATTGCGTCCCTATCGTTCCTATGGTCCCTAACGTCCCTAAAACAAAAAAATGCTTAAATTTTATTTAACTTTTACTGTCTCACACTTAAACAAAACAACCGTTAGGCTGTTTTATTTTTAATGAACGAGTCCCTGGTTGTTCCTGATTCATTAAAACTAATTCATATTCCTAATTTAAAAATTATTTCCCATGGCCGGACTTAAGGAAACTCTCTACCGAAAGATTCAGACCTGGCGCCCCAGGATTAAGAATCTGATGGATGAGCACAGTGATGTTGTGGTGGACACCGTAACAATTGGAAAATTGTTGGGAGGCATGCGTGAACTGAAGTGCCTGGTGACCGACATTTCGTATCTCGATCCGAATGAAGGAATTCGGTACAGAAATTACACACTTCCTGAACTGTTCGCGAAACTTCCACGCCCCAAAGGCTCTGAAATGCCTTACGTAGAAGGTGTGTTTTATCTTCTTCTTACCGGCGATCTTCCCACCGAGGAAAATGTAGCCGATGTACTCGACGAATTCAAGAAACGGCGGGTTCTTCCCAGGTATATTATTGAAATCATCGATGCCTTTCCGAAGGGTACACCGCCTATGGTGATCTTTTCAGCGTCTATACTGGCCATGCACAGGGAATCATTTTTTGCAAGGAAATATGATGCAGGGCTTAAAAAGGAAGATTACTGGGATCCGACATATGAAGATGCCATGAACCTCCTGGCCAAGCTTCCCGAGATAGCAGCCTGTATTTATCATAAAGCATACCGTGAAGGCCACAGGGAATTTTCTGACCCCAACCTCGACATGGGAGCGAACTTTGCCCATATGCTGGGCATTCCCAAACCCTACGATGATGTATCAAGAATGCATTTCATATTGCACAGTGACCATGAAAGCGGCAACGTGAGTGCACACGCCGGGCATCTTGTTGCCAGTTCGCTTTCGGATATCTACCTGGCCATATCATCCATGATCAACGGCCTGGCTGGTCCGTTGCACGGACTTGCCAACCAGGAGGTGCTGCGCTGGTTACATGACCTGCGCGAAAAAGTCGGACAGGATGAGCCTACCGAGGAACAGGTGAAGAAATTCGTGTGGGATACCCTTAAATCGGGCCAGGTTATCCCCGGGTTCGGCCACGCCGTATTGCGCATCACCGATCCCCGTTATATGATACAGCGCGAATTCGCCCTGAAACACATGTCAGATGACCTTATATTCAAATATGTCGATCTGCTATATAAAGTGGTGCCTCCGATATTAAGGGAACAGGGTAAGGCAAAGAACCCCTGGCCGAATGTGGATGCACATTCCGGCGCCATTCAATGGCATTATGGAGTTAAAGAATACGATTTTTACACAGTATTGTTCGGAATAGGCCGTTCTATCGGTATTTGCGCAAATATTATATGGGACCGCGCCCTGAATTATCCGCTTGAGCGACCTAAATCGGTAACCACTGAAATGCTTGAAAAAATAGCCCTGGGACAAAAGGTGGAATTGGAATAGAAAGCCGCATGCTGTAAGTTTGCTATTGTATAAGAAATTAACTACTTTAATAGTTTCAAACTTACGGATTCATGCGGGCAGGCCGGCTTTATATTCTTTTTCTGAACTTGCTCATTGTCAATTTACTGCAAGCTCAGAACTATCTTGCTCCTGAAGTCCTTTCGGCAGGTGACGGTTTGTCCTCGAGACAGGTTAACTCTTTAACATTTGATAACGACGGCTTCTTGTGGGCCGGTACGAATAACGGGTTGAACCGGTATGATGGCTACCGGTTCACTCATTTTTTTACTCCTGCATCCGGAAACGGTTATCCGGGAATTCATCACATTATTAAGGTATTAACCGACGAATCGGGCAATATATGGTCGCTTAACAAGGGAGGAATAAATCGCATTGATAATCGCACAGGCGCTATAATAAAAATTCCGGTATCACAATTTGACAACCAGTATCCTAAAGATGCCGTATTGCGTGACGCCTGTTCGGCGGACGGAAATTTGTGGATCCTTACTGACCGGTCGCTTACGCTTGTTGATAAAAGTTTGACTGTATCAACCTATATCATCCCGCCCGAGCTGATGAGCGGTGTGAGCACAACATGCGTAGCTTCCGATTTGAGCCGCAATATATGGATAGGTACCAGCGGGGGCATTCTCCTTTATAACATTCCCGAAAATACTTTTAAGCAGGTGGTGGGAATTAATGAATCGGGGCTCTTGAGCAATAATACGGTGCAATGTCTTTTCTACGACGGTGAAAATGGAATGTGGGCCGGCACGCAAAACGGGCTTAACCGCATTGACGTCGACTATAATCCATATGCGTGGTATCCGGGAGGATCGCGTTTGGCAGTATCTCAGAACAGTATCACCGATATCCGGAGGATTGACAGTAAGCAGCTTATTATTGCATCATCCGGAGGTATAGTGCAATTCGACGAATCTTCAAGGGTGTTTTCCCGGATCAGTATACCACCTGATATTAAAGTCAGTTCAGTTACTGTGGACTCATTCGGGAATATCTGGGCAGGTGCCGCACAGGGAATCATAAAGATCCGGCGAGCTGAAATGGTTATCCGTAATTATAATTCAGCTTCCGAAGGTCTCAGGCTGGCTCACAATGATATTACCGCACTCAGGGTGTATGATAGGGATAACAAGCTGTTCACAGGTTACAGAAACGACGGGTTCAGTGTTGCCGATCTCAAAACCCTGAAGACCGAACATTTCAGCTCCATTGACGGTAGTCCTGTTAAAGGATTTTACCCATTCAAGCCCGAAGAGTACTTTGTGGTTTCCGAACATGATATTGAGGTATACATTGCGGGTGGCCGGCGGGCCAGTTTGTTCAGCCTCTACCCTTTTATGAACCGGGAACTGGTAAAAAATGTGAGGATCAATTGCCTTTTTTATAATAATGAAGCGGCCTTATGGCTTGGCACTTCAGACGGATTACAGAGTGTCCGGATCGACTCATCAAGGCATTATACGATTGAATCGGTTACGAAGAACGGTCAGCATATCCCTGTGGAACAAGTGTATGATATTGAGGATGACGCTGCAGGTAATCTCTGGCTCGGCACTGAAAACGGGTTAGTGTTATACAATCCCGTACATCACGAATATAACCGGTATACACCGTATGACGTTAACATACTGAATACCGATCAAAAAGCCGTTTACTCCATTGCTTCTGATAATGGATTTTTCTGGTTAGGTACTTCAATGGGAGCATACCGGTTCGATCTGAGATCAAAACAGTTTACAGCGCTTACCGATCGTCCTGAAGTCATGAATATGGTAATCACGGCGATCACAATGGACGAACAGGGGAACATCTGGCTCGGCACGGAAACCGGTTTATATGTCTATAACAAGGTCACCGAAGCAACCAGAAAACTGGATATCAGTGAGGGACTTGTGAATGAATCGTATTCGGCATTGGCGGGTGATTCAAAAGGAAATATCTATGTAGGAGGTCCGATGGGACTTTCCGTCGTTTCACCAGATACAGCCAGACTGAAAAAAGCCGCCTCTCATATAGCCATCACTGGAATCCGGTATACGAAGAATATTTCGGAAAACACCGAACTCTTTAACCGGGTAGCAGACACGATTACAATTCCGTGGAAAAGAATACCCGTTATAATTGAGTTTGCTGTGCTTAATCTTTCCCGTCCCGAACTGAATGAATACCGGTATAGTTTTGAGAAAAGCAAACGTGAACCCATATGGCATAGTTTGGGTAACCGGCATTTTATTCTTCTTGACAGGTATTCTCCCGGAAAATACAGGCTCAACATTTCAGGTGCCTTTACCGGTGACCAGGTAAGCCAGACTTCATTAATTGTCATTGTTGAAGCTCCTTACTGGAGATCCCGCCTTGGCTTGGGTGCCATGGTGCTTGCTGCAATGGTTCTTGTATTTCTTTTTGTACGCTTCTGGATCAGGCAATTCTTTAACCTTAGCCGTGAGAACCAGGAACGCGAAATGATTGCCCGGCAGATCATGTCGCAGAAAGAAGAGCTGACACTGAAAAACAAAGCCATTACCGACAGTATTAATTACGCCAAGCGTATTCAGACAGCCATGCTTCCGCCTTACAAACTGTTTAAATCCATATTTCCTTCTTCGTTCATCCTGTTTATGCCCAAAGACATCGTCAGCGGAGATTTTTACTGGGTGAACAAGGTGGGAAACCGCATTTTTGTGGCTGCAGTGGATTGCACCGGACATGGGGTACCGGGGGCTTTTATGTCGATCATCGGGTTTGAATTATTCAGGAAGATCACCAATATCGAAGGACTGACAAGGCCATCAGATATCCTGAACAGGCTGAACGACGATTTTCATGAGATTTTCAAAGATGTGGACAACGTGGTTTTGAGAGACGGAATGGATGTGGCCTTCTGTTCGATCGACAAGAAAGATATGATCCTTGAATTTGCAGGGGCTTTTAACCCGCTTTACCTGATACGCGACAATAAAATCATGGAGGTAAAAGGCGACAGGTTTGCCATAGGTCTTGATGAAACCAATTTCAGGGAACAAACCTTCAAGAATCACCTGATACCCATACAAAAAGGAGACATTATTTACATATTCTCCGATGGTTTTGCAGACCAGTTCGGCGGTCCCGACGGTAAGAAATACAAATACCGCCGTTTCAGGCACCTGCTGTTAAACCTGCACCAGCTCCCGATGGAAAAGCAGCATGAAATTCTTGAAAACAATGTAATGGAGTGGCGCGGGGAGCAGGATCAGGTGGATGATATTCTCGTTATTGGAATTAAAATTGACTTTTAAAAATGTGCTAATGTGCTAATGTGCTAATGTGCCAATTCAATATGCCAATTTGCCAATGGGTCAATGTGCCAATGAAAAACTGAGACACCTCATTAGCACATTAGCACATTACCTTATTAGCACATTAGTTTAGTCTTCAAGTAGCATCTTCATCTTATTCACAAGCACTTCAACCTGGAAAGGCTTACTGATGTAGTCATTCATGCCGGCGGCGAGACAGGTTTCTTTGTCGCCTGACAGAGCGTTGGCTGTTATGGCAATGATCGGAGTCTGTGTATTTGAAGTGGCTTCGAGTTCACGAATTTTCTTTGTGGCGGCGATACCGTTTATTACAGGCATCTGGATATCCATGAGGATGAGGTGATATTTTGTGGTGCCGAATTTATCAAGTGCGTCCTTTCCGTTATTGGCAATATCGATATTACGGACATGGTTTTTAAGTGAAAGAATAATGATTTTCTGGTTGATGGCATTATCTTCAACAAGCAGGATATTGGCATTCTTAAGCTCCACTTTGTTTTTACTCTGGATCAGCTGGGCTGTATCTTTATCGATCTCGGGTTTGGGAGCGCCTGTAATTCCTTTCTTCAGTTTAAAGCTGAATCTCAGGGTTGTCAGTCCGTTTGCAGTTTCAATCTTGAGTTCGCCGCCGTGATATTCGATAATTTTTTTGGCAATGGTGAAATCAATAAAATAGTCATCGGGTTGATAGGAGCCATCGCTAATCATTCCCGGCTCCGGATGAGCATAAAAGTTCCCGAAATCATCCGATTCAAGTCGGAGCTGAGGGCAGCGGATATTGAAAAAAAGATCCGATTCATGTTCCGAGTCGCTTAACAGGTCCACATCAATGTCAATCATCAGTTTACCCGAAGGATTGGCCTTTATGATGTTTTCGATAATATTGAGAAAGATCTGTTTGATGCGGATGGGGTCGCCAATGTATTGGTTTTTAATGTTTCTTGAAACTTTCAGATTCACATCAAGTCGGTCTTTATGCTGATCCTTGAACAACTTCAAAGTATTATCAATTGACGAATTCAAGTCGAAATTCACCATACTGCCGAGTTCCTTTTCTATCTTAACCTCAGAAACCTTGACAATGTTGTTGACTACATTGATAAGGTTGATTGTTGACGCCATAATGGTATCAAACAGATCCCTGAGTTCGGCGTCAAGTTTTGACCGGTTAACAAGGTTTGAGACCACTGTAAGGTTATTCAGCGGGGTCCTGATCTGGTGTGAAAGTTTTGAAAGGAAATCATCTTTCTGACGGGTTTCATTCCTTGATTCAATCAGGGATCTCTCCATGGATGAATAGTTATGCAATTTAAGGAACTCATTCATATAAACCAGGAGATGAATTACAGTATATGCACCCAGCAATTTAATGATCACAGGTAAACTATACAGGTGTTCAACATGAAGTTGTTTCTGAACTGAAAAAAATACAACGGCAAGAACAAAAAGGATAAATGAAATAAAATTTCCAAGGCTTAATCCGAACAGAGGGATGCAAAACGTCGGAAAAATGAGAATACAGTACATTTCAATACCTGTTGTATCTCCCTTGTAAAGCAGGTAAAAAATAGAAACGGCAGCTATACTGGTGATAGCTATCCTTGTAACATTAAGTTTTTTTGTTATGTTCAGAAAAATGAAAACGAGAATAAGACCTACGGATACGCAAAGGAAAAACCATGCAAGCGGGTAGTCACCTGATTTTAAAGTAATCACCGCATATACAAGCGAAGCAATGATTGACGTTATATTAATGAAATATACAATGAGAAGTTTATTTACAACGTCAAGATCCGCTTGTAATTCAAGCTTTTTCATAAGGCGTGCCAGCAGTCGGTATAGAGGATTCATTCGTTTATAGTATCAATAATGATGGTGGAATATTAACCCTGAAACTCATTATCTGAGTTAAATATAAGAATTATTCTGCTAAAATGAGCATTCAATCATACCGGATATTTGACACCTGAATGGCCCGATTTTTGAAAACGGATTTTGACATAAGATTCTTACGGTTCATAAATTAAGGCTATTTTTGTAATACGCTAAAGCATATGCAAATGTTTCTGATTCGCTTTATTAAAGCTCTTCCAGCTGTTGCTTTTCTGAATCTCTCATTTTTATTGTATGCTCAGGAAGCAGGTACAGTGAAATATACGCCTGACTTTAAATTCAAGGAAGGTATCTATCTTAATTTTGACCAGGTCAAACGGAACGCCCCGATTTTAAAATCGCGGATTATTACCCAGGTGGCTTATGACAACCCTGATTTTTTTGAGCTGATCCTTAAGGAAAAAAAATTGCAGTTGTTTGATGACCTGGGGTCGAAGCAGGAAATACAAACCAAAAATATATGGGGGTTTTCACGTAACGGAGTTTTATATATCAACCTGAATGACGGCTATTTCCGTATAACCATCGTGGGAAATATCTGTCACTTTGTGGCCAGTATGACTACCTATAATTCCGACAGGTACCCGTATTACGGATACGGTTACCCCTATTATTACTCACCTTATTACTCGCCCTATTATTCACCTTATTCTTCAGGAAGCTCAAATGTTGAGATGAAACAGTTCCTGCTCGATTTTAAGACGGGAAACGTGCTTGAGTATAATGAAGAGAGCGTGGAATTGCTGCTGATGCCCGATCCGCAACTTCATGATGAATTTGCATCTTTAAGCAAAAAGAAACGTAAACAGATGAAATTTCTTTACATCCGGAAGTTTAATGAAAAAAATCCCTTATATTTTCCTGTAAGTTAAAAATAACCGGTTATGAAAAAACTCTCACTTTTTGTTTTTCTGCTATGTGCAGTGTTACAGATGCGTGCACAGGGATATGTTCCTTCACGTGAAGATGTGAATACCTTTTTTACAACCAAGACCCTCGTTGTTCTCGAAGATAATCCGCTGATGGAATATAATTCCATTATTAAAAAAGTGATGCAGCAGGAATGGAACATCACACCATTTGAATTTATAAGCAACAAGGAATTTGAAAGCAAACGGATGGATGCACAGTATTCCTTTATTTATATGTCGAAAGTTCAGTTTGAAGCTGATAAGACCGATGCTTCCTACCGGTTTCTGAATCTTTCACTTGGCGGCGATTATTTCCGTCTGAATGAAATGCCCGATATCGCATCAGTTCCTCTTGCCTATTATGATGTGGATGAAGAAGGATATGCTTACAAGCTTGGAATTCTGGTTCGTTTCCTGCAAAATCATGCAAAGCTGATTCATGAACATCCGGAAATCATTTCGGCCAATGTTTTCAAGCACTATAATGATAATATAAAAGATATAAAGGGTAAAACTTTATACCTGCTTCAGGATGAACTGGCTCCACAGGTAAACACCGAGGCAAAAATTAAAAAGGTATATCCCTTTCCGTTTAAGCTTGTTAGCATGGAGGATATTGAAGAAGCCATTGCCGACCGCAATCCTGATGTCGTTTTCCTTCATAAAGTGGGACCTGAGGGAACTAAGCTTGATGCCCGTTGCTATAACGTGATCATTGGCGCTGCAGATGCCATGTTCTATTATTTCGATTATCACCGGATCAGCGACAAGAATCCGGATGGCTTCCTGGAATCCGATTTCAGGAATCTGGTTAAAAAGGAGCAATAATAACGTGTTGTATACGAAAATTTAGTATTTTCAGATCAGCAAATCATTACACAATTTGAATTCCGGAATTAAAATATCGGTCCTGCTGTTGCTCATTTTTTCACTGTGTATGGAGGTTGTGGCACAGGATGAGGCCAGGATGGATGCCCTGCTTAAGGAGGCAGACGTCTTGATAGCGTCCGGTAATTTACCGGCTGCTCTTGAAAAAACAAAACAGGCAGTTGATATTTCACCTTCGTATCATCCTGCGGCTATTAAAGAAATCAATATTCTGTTCCTGATGAAGGATGAGAAGCAATCCATCAATATGGTGGATGATGCCATCCGAAAGTATCCTGATGTGGCCGGTTACTATTATATGCGCGGGATCATCAATAATGGACGGGCCCGGTACAGTAAAGCGCTTGATGATTTTTCAAGGGCAATAGAACTCAATCAGCAGGATATCCTTTACAGGTGTTACCTGGGCCGGGGTGTAAGCTATTATAACCTTCTTGAATATGAAAATGCACTGGCTGACCTTGCAGTGTCAATCCAGAAAAATGATACGGTTGCCAGTGCCTATTATACACGGGGCATAGTGAATTACGATATCAAGGATTATGAAGCGGCTGCAGAGGATTTCCAGAAATCGCTTCAGTATTCCGAAGGCAATGCAGCGTTGTATTTCAACCTTGGGATGTCGTATTACCGGCTTGAACAAAAAGACAAAGCCTGTCCAAACTTCAATAAAGCCTGTACCCTGGGAAACACCAATGCCTGTCGCATGTCACTGATGGAATGCGCCAAGGCAATACCGAGCCCAAGTAAGAAGTAAGTAAGGTCGTCATTGCGAGGAGCCTGACAATGTTACAGCATAGGACAATGTAACTGCGACGAAGCAATCTGCCCGCACAGGAAGTCCATAGCTAAAAGCACCAAACGCAAATCATCAGTATATCTGAATTTTACATTGGTCTGTCTTTGGTAAGTACTGCCGGTGCGGGCAGATTGCTTCGTCGACTTTTGATCGTACTATAATCATTTATTGTTCACGCTCCTCGCAATGACGGGCGTTGTTCATCCAGTATCCAGTAACCAACATCCAGTATCCAGCATCCAGTATCCAGTATCCAACATCCAGCATCTGCCTTCTTTTTTACTATCTTTGGGCATGGACCTGTCAGTAATCATTGTCAATTACAACGTCAAATACTTTCTTGAGCAGTGCCTGCATTCGGTTATGAAAGCCATTGAAGGCATAAGGGCTGAGGTATTTGTTGTTGACAATCATTCGGCTGACGGTTCGGTACAAATGGTCCGTGATAAGTTTCCTGATGTTAAACTCATTGCCAACGCAGTGAATGCCGGTTTTGCAAAGGCCAATAACCAAGCGGTCAGGATGGCAACCGGACGTTATGTACTTTTGTTGAATCCCGATACCGTTGTGCAGGAGGATTCATTTACTTCGTGCATCAGTTATATGGATTCAAACCCTGATGCCGGATGCCTGGGCGTTAAAATGATAGACGGTAAGGGAAGATTTCTTCCCGAATCGAAAAGAGCTTTACCTACACCCGCAGTTGCCTTTTATAAAATCTTCGGTCTCTCGGCCCTTTTCCCCCATTCGCATCGTTTCGGAAAGTATCATTTAGGGTTTCTCGACAAGGATAAAATTCATGATGTGGATGTTATATCCGGCGCGTACATGTTTATGCGCCGCTCGGCGCTCGAGAAAACAGGGTTGCTCGATGAAACCTTTTTCATGTACGGTGAAGACATTGATATGTCGTACCGTTTCAATCTCGCCGGTTTCAGGAACGTGTATTATCCGCGAACAACAATTATCCATTACAAAGGCGAAAGCACACGAAAAGGAAGTATTAATTACGTGCTTGTTTTCTACAGGGCTATGATCATTTTTGCCCAAAAACATTTTAAGGGTAACTCATTTCGGCTTTATTCCTTTTTAATCCACCTGGCCATTTATTTCAGGGCCGGTTTTTCAATATTGACGAGGTTTATCTCCGGAACAATTACCGCGGTCTTCGATGCACTGCTGATCTATTGTGGTTTCCTGTTTATTCTTCCGTTATGGGAGCAGCATCATTTTGGTTACCGGGGTTATTATCCCTCTGAATATCTTAGCTTTGCTGTTCCCTCCTATATTTTCATCTGGCTGGTTTCAATCTACTTTACAACAGGCTATGATAAAAAAGTAAAATTAAATGACCTTGTCAGGGGTGTGCTTATGGGATCACTTGTGATCCTTGTGATCTATGCCCTTTTACCCGAAACATGGCGATTTTCAAGAGCTTTGATTGTTTTGGGAAGTTTTTGGGTGATTATTTCAACAATTTTAACAAGGTATTTGTTACATATCCTTAATAAAGGAGCTTTTTCACTTGAAATTTCCCGGAAAAAAAAGCGGATCATTATTATCGGCGATACCCAGGAGGGCGAAAGAGTGTATTCAATAATAAAGCAGACACAGGTTTTGCCTGAACTCGTAGGTTATGTTGATCCCTTCTCCGGGGGGAATATAAGATCAATTGGGCATCTCGATCAGATTGATGAGATTGTGAGAATAAACCAGGTAGACGAACTCATTTTTTGCTCAGCCTCAGTGAGTTCAGAGCAGATTATCCGCACCATGTTAAGGTTCAACGACAGCGGCCTGGAATTTAAAATAGCCCCTCCTGCAAGCCTTTCCGTGATCGGAAGCAATTCAATCGATACAACCGGTGAATTATATGTATTGCATTTCAACACCCTGTCGCGTAAGTCAAGCAGGCACAAAAAGCGGTTTCTTGATGTAGTGATCTCAATTCTTTTCCTTGTGTTCTCTCCTGTTATGCTGTTTATGGTAAGGAACAAGCCGGGTTATTTCAGAAATGCCTTCAGCGTGCTGGCGGGTTTCAGTTCGTGGGTGGGCTATTATGGCTCAACCGGGGGCGAGCATCCCGGACTTCCAAAAATTAAAAAGGGGATACTTACTCCGGTGGACGGCATGATCCCGGGTGCTGAACTGGTAAACCAGATGAATCTCTCATATGCCAAGGATTACAGGCTGACCAATGACCTGAGGATTATTGCACATAACCTAAAAAACCTGGGACAAGATAGTTCTTCTGTTAACCATACTGAAACCGCATTTGGAAAAGAAAGGAAAATATGAGCTTGTTTTGCCCGCAATGGGCGAAGGCATAATAGAGGCTACCATTACAAAATGGCTTGTTTCCGTGGGCCAGCATATAGTGAAAGATCAGCCCCTTGTTGAAGTGGCTACCGATAAAGTGGATTCGGAAATCCCGTCGCCTGTTGAAGGTTCAATAGGAAAACTGGTATATCGCGAAGGGGAAATACCGAAGGTGGGCGAAGTGATCGCCCTGATTGAAACAGCAGGCAGTGCTGCTGAAACCCTTGATATCACAGGTTCACGTATTTCATCCGGCTTAGCGGAATCCCAGGTAACAACATCCGCTCCGGCCCGCCAGTATAAAGAGGGAGAAGAGACACAAATTACGCCCTTAATCCGCATGCTGGCAAAACAAAGAGGGATTACATCTTCTGAACTGAGTTTGGTGCAGGGTACGGGTGAAGGGAATACCGTTACAAAAGACGACCTGAATCAGTATCTCATTAGCAGGCCGCTGCTTAACGGCGAATCCGGCAACCGGTTTATTCCTGTGAAGAGTGCTGAAACCCGGGCAACGCCTGAAATTATAAATGCCGGTGCGGATGATGAGGTGATTGAAATGGACAGGATGCGGAAGATCATTGCCTCACACATGACAGCCTCAAAGCAGATTGCCGCTCATGTTACATCATTCCTCGAGGCAGATGTCACAGCCCTTGTAAAATGGAGAGAAACTCATAAAGACGAATTTTATAAAAACGAAGGCACAAAATTCACTTACACTCCTGTATTTATTGAAGCCGTAGTGAGGGCACTTAAGCAATTTCCGCGAATTAACGTCACTGTCGCCGGGGATTCAATCATCATTCATAAAGGAATTCATATAGGGGTGGCCACAGCACTGGCTGACGGCAACCTGATAGTACCTGTAATCCGTAATGCCGACCGTGAGAATATCGGGGGACTGGCACGGCGGCTGACTGATTTGGCTGCAAGGGCCCGGAACGGTGGCCTTCTGCCGGAAGAGGTCAGGGGAGGCACGTTTACAATCACCAATATAGGTCAATATAACAATCTCACCGGTACACCGATAATTAATCAACCGGAGTCTGCAATCCTTGCTTTCGGCACCATTCTCAAAAAACCATGGGCAGTAAAAACACCTGAGGGTTATGGAGTGGCGGTACGTGACATTATGATGCTCGCGTTATCTTACGATCACCGTGTTATTGACGGGGCGCTTGGCGGAAGCTTCCTAAGTGCGGTGGCTAAATACCTGGAAGGGTTTGAAAACGTTTGAAAGGTTTCATGTTGTTTCATGTCAAAGTTGTTCCAAATGGTTCCAAATGGTTCCAAATGATACGCATTGCGATAAACAAAACAATATAAACGCGAAGCATGAAACGCGAAGCATGAAACAATATGAAACGCAAAGCGCAGTCTGTTGATAAATACCCCATCATAACTACCGGATCATACTTGCGTATATTGATTAATTATTAAATTTGTTTGTCATAATCATAATTATGAAACCCTATTCTGTATTCCAGCCAAAATTGATAGCTTTTATTTTTTTATTACTTCTTCCTGCAATGATATTTTGCCAGGATGAAGAAAAAATAAGAAGCTTATTTGTAGAGGCAGAATCCTATTTTCTTTTCGAAGAATATAAGGATGCTTTGCCGCTTTACCAGCGTATACTTGCCGTTAACCCCGATAACTACAACATCAGTTATAAAATTGGTATTTGTTACCTGAATGATAACTACCAGAAATCAAAATCGACAAGCTACCTTGAGAAAGCGGTCAAAGGAACCAGCGCTCAGAGCAAGCCTACAAGCTTCAAGGAAACCAAAGCCCCGCTTGAGGCGCTCTATTACCTGGGTAATGCGTACAGGGTGAATAACCGTCTTAAAGACGCAATTGAAGCGTATGAACAATTTAAGCTCGTGCTTGATCCCGCAGTCTATGATGTGGCTCTTGTGGATGAACAGATCAGCGCCTGTAAGATAGCTGCCGAACAGCAGCGGAATCCGATGTATTTTATTTCGAACAGCCTGGGAAATAAGATCAATGACCGTTTTGAAGAAAGCAATCCTGTTGTTTCAGGTGATGAGACAGTGATTGCATTTACCCGTAAACTCCAGTTCTATGATGCCGTGTTTGTAAGTCGCAAGGTTAACGGAGAATGGACCGACCCTGTGAATCTTACGCAGGATTTTGCCGTTGACGGCAATACATATACAACCGGGCTTTCATACGACGGTGATGATATTTACGTATACCGCAGTGATAATTTTGACGGCAATCTCTATACAAGCCATTATAAAAATGGCAAATGGTCCAAACTGGATAAGCTCAACGGGAATATTAACACCAAGTATTGGGAATCAGCTGCCTCGGTATCAAAGGACGGAAAAACGCTTTATTTCACCAGCAACCGTGAAGGCGGATATGGCGGTCTGGATATTTATAAATCCCAGAAAGGCCGGAATGGTGAATGGGGGCCTGCCGTAAATCTTGGTCCGGTTATCAATTCAAAATACAATGAGGAAACTCCGTTTATCACTGATGATGAAAGCACATTGTATTTCAGTTCGATGGGCCATTACAATATGGGTGGCTATGATATTTTCTACAGTACAAGGCTTGATAACGGACAGTGGTCTAAACCTGTAAACGCCGGGTATCCCCTGAATACAACCGCAGATGATATTTTCTTCTTTCCTCTTCGTGACGGTGCTTTTGCCTATTATTCAAAATATGATCCGGTCAATTCTCTGGGAATGGCGGATATATACAGACTTGAAGTTTTTACAGCACTGCATCCCAGGAAATTTATCCTGAACGGTGTGGCCCATGTTGACGGCAAAGTGAATCCTACATACACACGTTACACAGCCTCGCTGATTGACTCCCGCACAGGCAAAACAATTGATCAGATAAAGCTGAATCCGGATGGTACCTTTAAACTGGATGCCCTGGCAGGCGATTTTAAGCTTGAAATAAGCGGAGAAGGTATTGCTGATAAGACAGAAGCCCTTACAATACCGGTTAACAACCCGTCAAATATCATTGCTCATTCCTCATTGCTCACTCCATCATCTGAATCAACGGCTTCGGCAATTATTCCGCAACCGGTAATTGAAACTTTCGGTTACAAAGGACCTGAAATGAATATTCCGGTTGTTAGTTACAATGTAACGACCAATGAGCCCATTCCGATCCGCATCAATCTCGACAGGAATACAAAACTGAAAATCGCCACCATAATTGATGGCAAACTTGTTAAAAATGAAGCGATCAGCAACAGGCGTAACCATATTGTTTATATGTTTACACCTGAACCGGGCGTAAATACGCTGCATTTTACTCTTACTGATAATAAAGGTGACAGCACGGTAAGAGATGTAACCGTGATCTATACACCTGAGGAGAATATTGCAGCTCCGGTTATGGCAGAAAAGCAACCACCCCTTTCCGATAGCGACCGTTACTCGGGATTGAGTTCTCTTACCCGGGGAAAATTGCAGGATTACCTGAAAACACTGGATTTGACTCACTTCAAATCGATTTCAGAATTATATGATTTCCTTATTGCCCATTCCGGTGAAATCGGTTATTCCATTCAGGACGTGGACAACCTGATGATTAAATTCCTTTCGCAGAAAAACCTGAATTTCTTCTTTGATGAAATGAAAAAGCAGGCTTCGGACAGCCTGTCAAAATCGATTGAAAATACGAATCTTAAGGATAACGGGATTTACACTGCAGATGCATTTGTGGATCACCTCTATAGTAAAGCCGATAAAGCCGACAGTGTCAATTTTACACTGAATGACATCAGGGATGCACTTTATAAAATTGCCGCTCTTGACCGGAATCCGCATGAACTGCTGAACCTTTTCGAATCGTATGCTGAAGGTGAACTGGGAGTGAAATTGAAAACAATGAATGGTAACTGGAAAAATTACAGCACCACTCTCCAGGTTGCTGATGAAATATGGTCGGGCACATTGAAAAACGAATTTCCTGTTGAGCAACTCAAGTCAATGCTTAAGTTGGCTGCTGAAGATCTTAACATGAATTTCCTACAACAGGGCCTGATATTTATTTCATCCGATAATCTTAAGAATTCATTACTTGATCTCAACCTTGAATCAGCAGGCATAAGAAACTCACAGGACTTCATAACCCATATGCTTAATGATGCTGAAAAGGGCAAGTATTCTAAACGTGAACTTCTTGAAAACATTGAAAAGGTTAGAAATGATCCGTACTATTTTGTTGACCTCTTCAGGAAGATGCTGGTTGAAAAAGCCACAGGTTCGCTTAAAGAGTTCATCCAGGAAATTGATATCAGGGGACTTCAGATCAATACGTTTGAGCAACTTGTCGATTACCTGCTTAACCAGTCGCAGTTCCACGATTACAATCGTGAGATGGTGTACCAGCTTCTGATCGATCTTATCAATCCTAAAAATGTTGCTGAATTCATTGAGCTTTTAAGAAAGTATGCCGATAACCGTATCCTTGAAGCCATAAATGCCACAGATCCTTCGCAGTTCTCAAAACCTGTTGAAGTGATGCAATACCTTCTGTCGGTTGCTGATCAGTATAATTACACAGAAAGAGATCTTCTCAGGATACTCCTTAAAATGGTACTCAGCAAAGGTCCTTCTGCCGGCATGGTTGAAGAAAAGCAAGGCTGGCTGGCACGGATCGACAAGCCTGCACTGGTCACATCGCTGATTATTGTTAACGGCATTGTCATCCTGTTGCTCATTATATTCTTATTACGTCGCAAAAAGCGTAAAAATGAATAGAATTTATACTATTCTGTTACTGGTATTCCTGGTGCCATTTTCAGTGGAAGCACAAAAAATTGTGCCGAACCCTGATGACCTGTATTCGGATGCAACGGAATTCATAATTTCAGGAGATTATAATGAAGCTCTTTATATATTTCTGTCATTGCACGATAAAGGCTATAAAACAGCCAATATCTGCTACAAAATTGGCGAGTGCTATCTGAATATTGCCGGTGCTAAGACAAAGGCATTACCCTGGCTGGAAAAGGCCATTCAGAATCATTCTGACCGTTATAAAGGCACTTCGCTCCAGGAAGAATATGCTCCTTCAAAAGCGCTGTTGTATATGGGTATAGCCTGCCGGCTTAATTACGACTTCGACAGGGCGATCCGCTACTTCAATGATTATCTTAATACACTTGATGATACCGATGCAGACAACCGCAAACTGGTCGAATACCATATAGAGAGATGTCTGAATGCCCGGGAACTCATTGCTTCTCCGGCCTTGTTTAATACTGACACTTTACCCGATGTAATTAATACCGTTTATTCGAATTTCAATCCACTGGTTTCAACCGGTGAAAACAAGCTGTTTTATATGAATCAGCTTAAATTCTACGATGCGGTTATGCTGGCCGGTAAGATAAACGGCACATGGAATGAACCGGATAATCTTACACCAAAAATCCAGTCAGACGGGGATCATTATTTAACCGGTTTATCAGCTGACGGAACCACCTTACTGCTCACCGCTTATGATCCTTACAAGTCGGGTGAAATTTATATAACAAGGCAAACTGGCGAAGAATGGACTGCCCTGCAGAAAGTCGAAGGAAATGTTAATACTGTATTTAATGAAACACATGCCTCCTTGTCGCCGGATGGTAAAACACTTTATTTTACAAGCGACAGGAAAGGCGGTTATGGAGGGCTGGATATTTACATTAGTACAGCGGATGCAGACGGGAAGTGGCAGGAACCCCGGAATCTCGGGCCCCTGATAAACACCGCTTATAACGAAGAATCACCGTTTGTTTCATCCGACGGCAGCAAGCTTTATTTCAGTTCTCAGGGCCATTATAATATGGGTGGCTATGATGTATTTGTTTCCTCTAAAGACACCCATGGAAAATGGCTGTCACCTGTTAACATCGGTTATCCGCTTAATACTACGGATGATGATATGTTCTATTTCCCTCTGGATTCAGGATATGTTGCATACCAGTCGCGGTTTGAGGGCTCTTCAACACAGCAGGATATAGTCCGGCTTTTGGTTAAAGCATTTGGAAAACCCATACGCTTTTTGGTTGGCGGAAAAATGGATGTTATAGCTGATTCCGGCTTCCAGGCGGAAAACATAAGTGTTTCGTTTTTGAGCAAACCCCGTATGGATACCCTGGCTTCTGTAAGACTTAATCCAGATGGATCCTTTAGCCAGAAGGTTGCCTCAGGATCGTATCTTGTTAATTTCTCTGATCATTCAAACATACTGCTTTCAAAAAATCTGTCCATTCCGGATAATTTTCCCGGCAACAGACTGGTCCTAAGTGATAAAATTTCGGTGCCCCGATTGGAAAAGAAATGTGATACCCTTTACATATCCGATATCCGTTTTGGATTTGACCAGAGTAAACCCGATAAAAACAGCCTGTCCCAGCTTGATTCACTTATTTATGTCATGAGCCGGTATCCACAGTGCAATCTTGAAATTATCGGGTACACCGATGCAATTGGAGGCGACGCCTACAATCTGAAATTATCAAAAAACAGGGCCGGAAACATTAAGGATTATATGCTTACCCGCATAGCATCACAACGCATTATGGTTAACGGTTACGGTGAAAGCAATGCCGTGGCCCCCAATAATCATGCTGACGGAAGTGATTTCCCCGAAGCAAGGCAATTTAACCGTCGGGCGGAACTTATTCTTCTTAATCTTCCTGATTCTGTTTGCATAACAAAACTTATAGACATACCGTCTGAACTAAGGCTGAGGTAGACACGGGCATCCTCACCCACATTTCGCGAAGGTATTTTGGGTTACCTATCGTTAAATTATTAAATTTGCTATATTATAAAACCTCCGCACATGAAAACGGTTTTGTTAGTTTTTTTTATCCTTCTCCTCATCATTCCCCTTAAAGCTCAAGAAAAAAGCCCCGCTGAACTGAAAGAATTATTTTATGATGCGGAATTCTTTTTCGCCCAGGAAGAATACCTGGATGCTTTATACGATTACCAGTCAATTTACACCAGCGGATACAAGGATAACGCGAACATCAATTACCGTATGGGGATTTGTTATCTGAATATTCCCGGTCAGAAAGAAAAATCAATCGGATATCTCCTGGAAGCTGTTAAAAATACAGGCCGTAAATATAACGAATCGATCAATCAAAAAAATGCTCCGTTTGACGCCTGGCTTTTCCTTGGCAATGCATACAGGGTAAACAACAAGCTTTCCGATGCCATTGCTACCTATACTAAATACAAGGAGCTCGCCGGTTCAACAGAGGATATTAAATATGCCGACCAACAAATTACTGCCTGCAACACAGCCATTAAATTCATGGCGAATCCGGTGAGTGTGAAATTCACAAACCTGGGTGATTCAGTTAACGGAACGTCTTCAAATTTCAAAGCTGTTGTTTCTGGTAACGGTAAAGTGATATTGTATATGAATGAGCTGCCTTTTTATAATGCGGTTTATTTTTCCAAACTTACCCTTCACGGCTGGTCATCCCCTGTCAATATTACACCCCAGATTCAGTCCGACGGCGATCAGTACGTCACTTCAGTTTCATATGACGGTATGACGTTATACCTTACCCGTGAAGATCCCTTTAACAGCGACATTTTTGTAAGTCATTTCATCAATGGTGTGTGGTCGAAATCTGTTCCTGTTGCCGGAACTAACGTTAATACAAAGTTCTGGGAATCACATGCTTCTGTCTCAAAAGACGGTAGTACGCTCTTCTTTACAAGCAACCGTAAGGGTGGTTATGGTGAAATGGATATATACAAATCGGTGAGGCAGACTGACGGTAACTGGGGTGAACCGATAAACCTGGGCCCGAACGTCAATACTGCGCTTAATGAGGATACTCCTTTTATTACCGACAACGACAGTCTCCTTTACTTCAGTTCTCAGGGTCATGAGAATATGGGAGGATATGATATCTTTGTCTGCAAAACTGCTCCGGACGGCTGGTCAAGTCCCGAAAACATAGGTTATCCTGTAAATACAACCGATGATGATCTTTTCTTCTATCCATGGAATAATGATCATGTTGCCTTTGTTTCCCGTATCCTCGAAGACAGTCATGGAAAAGAAGATGTATACGCCTTGCAGAAAATTGGTGCACCGGATATCAATACAGTACTTGCCGATCATATCCGCTCAGAGCAGCCGAAGGTAAAAGAGGAAACTTCACCTTCTGTTGCACAGATACCGGTTGCCCAACCCGAAACCGCCCCTATAGTAAAGGCTGCTGAAACTCCCACCGCCGAAGTTGCTCCCGCTGCTAAGCCTGCTAATGTAAAGACAGTTCCCGAAGCGGAAACCATTATCCTCAAACCGGAGATAGAACTTGACCCTGTATATTTTGGGTTCGATAACTTCCTTGTAAATGATAACGGCAAACTGCAACTTCATAAAGTTTTCAGGTTTTTGCTTGACAACCCGGGAGCAAGTGTAAAACTTACGGGCCATGCCGATTCAAAGGGTCCTGAAGACTATAACCTGAAACTATCGCAAAAAAGAGCTGATGCAGCTAAAAAATACCTGACCGGGCTTGGAATTGACCCATCGCGAGTGGAAGCCATCGGCATGGGTGAAAGCGATTTTGCAGCGGTGAATGCAAATGCCGACGGAACGGACAATCCTGAAGGCAGACATTATAACAGGAGGGTTGAATACGAAATATCAAGCCCGAAGCCGGTGGATGTTCGTGTGACACCAGTACCTGAAAACCTTAAATACAAGAAGTAATTTCAAATGCGTATTCTTTTGGTTTTCATTTTCTTCCTGCTGGTCCTCCAGCTGAACTCACAGACCAGGGAACAGAAGAGGGAATACTTCGATGATGGCATTTATTTTTTAACAAGAAGCGATCCTGAAGAAGCTGCCTTTAACTTCAGGAAACTTGTTGATGCCTATCCCGAAAACAGTCATTTTAATTTTAAGCTCGGAGAATGTTATATGAATATTCCCGGCAGTGAGCAGCTTGCTGTACACTGTTTTGAAGTAGCCATTAAACATACAACCGATAAAAAGAAATATCGAGACCGCGACTTTGATGAAACCAAAGCACCACTTCATGCATGGTTTTATCTTGGCAATGTATATCGTATGGTGGGCCGGCTTGATGATGCCATGAACGCGTATAACACATTCATCAATTCACCTTTGTACTACGGTAATTACAACCTGAATGTGGTTGAAAATGAAATCAAGTCATGCGAACGTGCCAAAATTATCATGGACAGTCCCGTTGACGCTCTGATTGAACCGGAAGACAGCGTTGTCAACACGCCGGCATCCGAAGTGTATCCTGTAATTTCAGCCGACGGCAATTCCATGGTTTTTATACGTAAACTTAAGTTTTATGACGCCATCCTGTATGTAAGGAAAAACGGAACATCCTGGACACCTCCCGAAAATCTGAATCCGCTGATAGGTTCAGATGGCGAATTTTACCCTGTTTCGTTTTCACATGACGGGAATACACTCTACCTGGTGAGAAAAACACTTGAGAATAAAGACATTTATGTTTCATACAGGCAAAACAATATCTGGGGCAAAGCTGAATCCCTGGGCAACAATATCAATACGCTTGCCGAGGAAACATGGGCCTGCGAAACATCTGACGGAAAAGAACTGTGGTTTGCAAGCGCACGGAAAGGTGGTTTAGGCGGACTGGATATTTATTTTAGTATGCCGGGCAAGGACGGTAAATGGGGCAAGCCCCGCAATGCCGGAAAAATAATCAATACGGCCTTTGATGAGGATTGTCCGGCCCTTTCAATTGGCGACAGCGTGCTCTTTTTCAGTTCAAAAGGTCACTACAGTATGGGCGGTTTCGATATTTTCTATGTGATTAAAGACGGGAAAACGTGGAAAACGCCTGTTAACATAGGGTATCCCATTAACAACACACTGGATAATTATGGCTATTTACCGGAACAGAATGGAAAAGCCGGTGTTTATTCTTTTGTAAAACAATCAGAACCCGGAAATTCAGAAGATGTATACCGTGTTGTTCTGCGGTCAAATTATCCAATTCCGTGATGAAAGAAACAGAGATCATTCTCAGGGCTCCTGAACCGGCTGATGTGGATTTGTTATATAAGTGGGAAAATGATCCTGAAATCTGGAAAGTGAGCAACACCATCACGCCTTTCTCAAAATACATACTTGAAAAATATATCGAGAATGCTCATCTCGACATCTACCAGGTACGGCAGTTAAGGCTGATGATTGATGTAAAAACAGGAGATTCACGTGCCAGAACAATCGGAACCATTGACCTTTTCGACTTTGATCCTTACCACCTGAGGGCTGGTGTGGGCATTCTGATTGGTGACAGAAGCGACAGGAATAAGGGTTTTGCAACGCAGGCGCTGAAGCTTTTTGTTACTTATTGCTTTGAAACGTTGCAATTACATCAGCTATTTTGTAATATTACGACGAATAATGCGGATAGTCTCAGGCTTTTTAAAAAATGCGGATTCAGAGTGACCGGCCGGAAAGCCGACTGGTTAAAGACAAGCAAGGGATTTGTTGAAGAATTGATGCTTCAGCTGATTAATAAACCTGATACTGACCTTAAGATTACCAAACCATCCTGACCCGGACAGAGAGTATTCTTTGTTTTAAAATATGATTTTTTAAACGTGTTAAAATGGGGAGGATACCCGTTTTTGTAATAGTTGGAATTCTGTTTTTCAACCTGCCAAAATTACTGGCACAGGATGAATCTGCGATTCGCCCGATTATAAAGGCAGAAGATCAGAAAAAGCTCGATAAAGCTGCTGATTACAAATCCCAGGCCGATAAACTCACAGGTGAGGCCAATGATCTGAACATGCAGGTTTTCACGGTGCAGGGTGATCAAACCCTTGATCAGAAAGCTATTGACAAAAAAGTTAAACAACTTGAAGATCAGGCACTACAGAAACAGACTAACGCATCCGCATTATACGAAAAATGCAATGAAATAAAGTTTTCACTTTACAGGAAATACATTGATACGTTCTGGAAAACTCATCAAAACCAGGAATCGGATTATCTCAATGCAAAACTTCTTGAAGAACAGTCATCTGACAATTACTTTCAGGCTATAAGCTACCGTATTGAAGCCAAAAAAATGGACGGTTTTGCCCGGATTGAAAAACTCATCGAAGCGCTGAACCTTGAAAATCAGGCGATACAGAAGCAAATTACAGCACTGGCACAATATAATAATATAACGCTTGCGGAAACACCGGCTCTGGAGACTCCCGCAGCAGAGACGCAAAATGTTGCATCTGAGCAGGAAACACAATTGGATGCAGCTGAGCAGGAAATGCAATTGGATGCCTCTGTACCGGATACACAATCCATTACCCCTGTTGCGGCAGTTCCAAATCAATCCGAATCTCCAGCCAATGAGCAGGTCATTGAAGAGACATTCAAGCAGGAATCTGGAAAGATCAATGCATTAACCCCTTCCGATTCAGGTCTTCCGAACGGTGTAACGGTGAACCAGGCAATGATTGATTCTTACAACCAGTATATCTCAACAGGGCAAATGTCAGATACCGCTCTTTCCACAGGAGCTTTTGCAGGATTGAATTCTTTCGATCACGACAGGGTTTTGCAATTGTGGTATGATTATATTTATGGTAACGGCACCCTGGAAACTCCGGAAACCGCTGCGGTAGACTCTGCCGGTGAAACTGAAAAGCAGGTTACGGTGGTTACTCCTGAACGTACATCGCAGCCTGAAAAAGAAATTGGTATAGTAACCGATGAAAACGTTGGGAAACTTATTCCCGCCGATGATGAGGTGATTTACAGGGTTCAGGTTGCAGCCAACCGGAACCAGTTGTCACAACGTGCGCTCAGCCGGATGTATTACGGGAACAAGAACGTTGAAATGATTAATGAAAATGGATGGTACAAATATTCTGTCGGTGATTTCAACTCGTATGATGAAGCCAGCCGGTTCAGAAAGTCAAGCGGCATCAGCAGTGCCTTTGTAGTGGCATACAGAAAAGGTACAAGATTTAAAGCAACCCCGGTAAATGCTTCTGCAGATTCTGTTCCGGGTGCAGGTGAAATTATTTCTTCAGTCGGCGCAGCCAAATTACCGGGTGGTCTTATCTTCCGCATCCAGGTGGCAGCCTCCAGGGCGCCGCTTACGGTCAGCCAGCTGAAGATAATTTACAGCGGCAGTTATCCAGTCGAAATGATTCGTGAGGACAGATGGTACAAATACCAGTTTATGGGTGTCAGGAATTATTCGGATGCCGTCGAAATCGTAAAGAATGTCAATTCAACCGGTGCATTTATAGTGGCTTATGAAGACGGTGTAAAAATAAACCTGGCCGATGCGGTCAGAAAGAACAAAAATCAGATTAAATCAGGCGAAAGGCGTGATGATGCCATGGATGTTGAATATCATGTTCAGCTTGCTGCATCGCGACTGGCGCTGCCTGCAAATGAAATATCCATGCTGTGGGGTAATCCCGAAAATATTGCCGTAGTGTATGAAGAAGGTTGGTACAAATACCACATTAAGGCTGGAAATTCTGTTGAGGAGGCTGAACGCGTTAAAGCCGACTGTAAGATTCCTGGTGCCTTTATTACGGCTTATCGAAAAGCAACCAAAATCACGTATTACCAAGCTTTACACAAGAAAAACTAAAACGCTAACTTTAAATACTTGGCTATGAAAATCAGTTTTACAAAGTTCATTACATCCTGGGCACACATGGTGCTCATTACTTCCTTATTGCTTTCTTCCTGCATATCACAGAATAAGGTTAAGTTACTGCAGGAAAAAACGGCTAAGCAGGCTACCACCGAATTTGCCAATGCAAAAAATACAACGTACAGGCTTCAGACAGGTGACCACTTGTATATTGAGGTATACAGCGTGGATCCGAAAACCAGCAAATTTTTCCAGACCGACTTTCCCGATCTGATGAATCCTACCTACCTCTACCTTAAAAGTTATTCCGTGGATGAATTCGGATATATTAATTTTTCATTCGTGGACAAACTGTTTGTTAAAGGGCTTACTGTGGCTGAGGTAAAAGAGCAGATCCAAAAGACGCTAAACGAATATTTCAAGGAATCAAATGCCGTTGTGAAACTGGTGAACTTTGAAGTATCAGTAATCGGAGAAGTGAATAACCCCGGCAGTTTCACCATTTACAGGGACCAGCTTAACCTTTTCCAGGCACTCGGTTTGGCAGGTGGTATGAAAGATTTCGGAAATCCTAAAAAAATAAAACTGGTACGTCAGACTCAGACCGGTTCAAACCTGGTTGAACTTGATTTATCGGACAATAAAATCCTTGAGTCGCCCTATTTCTACATGCAACCGAATGACATCGTATATGTTGAGCCTTTAAACGCCAAGTCGTGGTCGTATTCAAGGTTTCCGTATGAAACAATTCTTGTGCTGATATCCACAGCTCTCGTAGGCTACAACATTCTTATAAAATAGGTCTCAAGCCGGAAAATGATGAGCGACGAGCGTTATGTTGATTTTGAGGCGGAGGATTCGATCGACATCAAGGCATTTCTGATAAAATGTCTTCGTTATTGGTATGTTTTCGGTGCAGTTTTGATAGTTGCCCTATGCATAGCCATAGTAATCAACCGGTTTAGCGAGCCGGTTTACAGGGTAACTTCGAGGCTGCTCATTAAGGACGAGGAAAATCCTCTCGACCCGCAAAACTTCATTGGCGCTTCTCTCTACGGCAATCCTTACAAGCTGCAGAATGAAATCGGGATGCTGCAGTCCAAAAGCCTTACCCGGCGTACACTGAAGAATCTTGATTTTTATGTTTCAAGCTTTGAAGAAACCCGCTTCAAATCAATTGATCTGTATAAAAGCGCCCCGTTTGTCATTCAGTTGGATACGGGTTTCGACCAGTCACTGGGCGTTAAATTTAATCTGAAATTTATAAACGATACCCTGCTTTATATAGATGCCCTTGAAAAGCAGGTGGTATCGCACAATTTCAGGACGAACAGCAATACGGGCATCATAGATAATTTTCACTTTTCCGATACGGTTGCTTTTGGTGAATTGTGCGGAAACCGGTACTGCCGGTTCAGGGTCATGCCAAATTTCCAGATGCTTCACCTGATAAAGGAACATCGCTTGTATTCATTCCGGATCAATAGCCTGTCACAGCTTGTAAATCAATACAGGATCAGTGACATTGAGGCCGAAAAAAACTCTTCAATCCTTAGTCTTTCCATCCGGTGCGGGAACATACAGGCAGGTACTGATTATCTGAATGAATTGGGCAGGGTTTTCCTTGAAAAAGGCCTCGAACGCGATGACCGTATTGCCACATCAACAATTAAATTCATTGATGACCAGCTGAAAGGAATTACCGATTCATTGCGTTTTTCCGAGGACAATTTGCAGCGGTTCAGGTCAACCAGGGGAGTTACAAACATCGACTACCAGGCTCAGCAGACTTATGAACAGATGGAGGAGCTTCGAAACCAGCAGGCACAGCTTATAGTCAAATCGAAATACTATAACTACCTGCGTGATTATCTTTTGAAAAACAACCAGGTAAACGACCTGATTGCTCCTTCATCCATGGATATCAATGACCCGCTTCTCAATAACCTGATTATAGAACTTACCCGTCTTTACGGTGAGCGAGCCGAAATGTCATTCAATTCAATCAGGGACAATCCATACCTGCAATCCCTTGAGGCAAAAATCACCGAAACAAAAAGGAACCTAATTGAGAATACGGACAACATTATTAAAGCTTCCGAAATATCGCTTAAAGAAATAGATTCCCGTATTTCAGGCATCGAATCGACTATTGATGAACTTCCGGCCAGCCAGCGCGAATATCTTGTCATTGAACGTAAATTCAAACTGAATGATGCCATTTACACCTACCTGCTAACCAAGCGCTCTGAAGTGCAAATATCAAAGGCTTCAAATGTTCCGTCGAATGAAATCCTGGATCAGGCTTCTTCAGATGATTTTGAGCTGGTATCTCCGAATACACGGATGAATTTTATTATTGCCTTCCTGCTTGGACTCTTTATTCCGGCCGTTTTTATCTATTTAAAAGATTATTTTAAAAACAAGATATCCGATAAGAATGAGATCCAGAAGCTGACATCGGTGCCTATTATTGGGCATATTCTTCATAATTCGTATAAAACCGGGTTGGTAGTGAATGCAGTTCCTTCATCTACAATTGCTGAATCGTTCAGGTCATTACGAACGAATTTCCAGTTCTTTACCAAGCCCGATGAAAAGAATATTATCCTGATCACTTCTATTATAAAAGGCGAGGGTAAAAGTTTTACATCGGTCAATCTGGGCAGTGTCTTTGCACAGGCAGGCAAGAAAGTGGTAATTCTTGATTTTGATCTTCGGAAAGCCAGGCTTGGACAGTATCTCGACATACAATCTGATGATGGACTGAGTCGTTTCCTGAGTAATCATATCAACCTTGAAAAGATCATTTTTCAATCAGGCATTGAAAATCTTGATGTGATACCTTCAGGTCCCATTCCTCCGAATCCGCTCGAACTGATTTCATCTGACAGAACTTCAGGGTTGTTTGAGGAACTTAAAAGGAGGTATGATGTGGTTCTTATTGATTCTCCTCCCATAGCTCTTGTTTCGGATGCATTGTTATTGCTACGCTTTGCCAATATCAGGCTGATTGTGGTACGGCAAAATTACACTCCCCGGTTGTTGTTTGAATCGGTGCTGCATGACCTTGAAAAGAGAGGCATTAATTCGTTGAACATTGTGCTGAATGACGACCGTGGGCCAATGAACGGCTATTACGGCTATTATGGCTATGGCGTCTATGGTTATGGCAATGAGGATGAAAAGAAGTCACTAAAACAACGAATCAGCGCTATTTTTGGACGATAACGGCCATCATGCTGCTATAGTCGGGAACATCATTCAGAAAGGCGTATTGCCTGTTCTGAAGATTAATCATGCAGCAGTAATGTTTAACCCCATTAGTGATGAGCATATAATTCGCTTTGTGCCTGTTATTATAACGGCCAGCCTGGTCGAAAACCTGCTGGTTGATTTCAACTCCGGGGGCTTTGCATTCAACAATCATCATGGGGTTACCCAGGTTGTTGTATATCAGCAGATCATAACGCTGGCGATTCCTGTTTTGATTGAAGCCTTTTTCGATGGATATCAGGTTGCGCGGAAAATTTTTTACCTGCACAAGAAAATTGATAACATGCTGCCTTACCCATTCTTCGGGGGTTAGCAACACAAACCGCCTTCGTATTTCATCAAAAATGTATTTTTTACCCCTGTCTTCCTTTAACCGGAACAAATATGTTGGTAAATTTAGCGGTTCCATTGAGAGGGGTTTATATTACAGTAAATATAAAGATTTGCATCATTAATCCATCAAAGAGGGATGACTTTTGAGGCAATAATGACTGAACTTAAGGCCGGGCAATACAAACCGGTTTATTTTCTTATGGGCGAGGAACCCTGGTTCATCGACGCCATAACTGATTATATTGTACAAAACGCATTAAGTGAGGCAGACAGGGCTTTCAACCAGCTGATCTTATATGGCAGGGATACCGATATGGGTACTATAATAAACTCAGCCAGGCGTTATCCCATGATGGCCACGCGACAGCTGATTGTCGTAAAAGAAGCCCAGCAAATGAAAAACATGGAGGGACTTGAAAGTTATCTCTCGGCACCCATGCCAACTACCATATTGTTATTTGCCTACAAATACAAAAAACTGGATAAGCGGACAAAAACTGCCAAAATTCTCAATGATAAGTTCGTTTTATTCGAGGCTGAAAAAATAAGGGAAGATAAGGTAGCTGCATGGATACTGGGCCACCTTAAAAGCAGGGGTTACCAGATTGAAGGAAAAGCGGCCACCCTGCTTGTTGATTTCCTGGGAAATGATCTTTCGAAAATCGTTAATGAACTTGATAAGCTCATGATTGTGCTGCCCGAAGGATCACGGCAGATCACATCGGATATTATTGAAAAAAACATAGGTATCAGTAAGGATTATAATAATTTTGAGCTAAACCGGGCCCTTGTTGCAAACAACGTATTGAAAGCCAATCGGATAATTCGCTATTTTTCGGATAATCCGAAAAATAACCCGTTTATCCTCACTCTTGCTTCCCTGTTTTATTATTTTACCAAGGTATTGTTGTATCATGGTTTGACCGATAAAAGCAGCGCTGCTGTTGCACGTGAACTTGGGATAAATCCTTATTTTGTCACAGAATACCAGCAGGCGGCCCGATTATTTCCGCTTTCGAAAACAAAGCAGATCATTTCATGGTTACGTGAATATGACCTCAAAGCAAAAGGGGCATCGCCTGCATCTGAGGGTGATTTATTAAAAGAATTGATTTACAAAATTTTACATTAACGAATACCTGTGCGCCAATGATTACCTATATATTGATTGCCTTTACCGCATTAGTTTCAATACCTGCTTTTAAAAACAACGACTGGTTTTACAAGCTTCAGTTTAATCCTTACCAGGTGTACCATCGCCGCCAATGGTACAGGTTATTTACACACGGCCTACTGCATGCAAACTGGACGCATCTTCTTGTCAATATGCTGGTGCTGTTCTTTTTCGGTCCCCGGGTGGATTATTATATTCAGCAGTATTTCGATCCAAGGCTGGCCGTGTGGCACAATGCCATTTTCCTGGTTTACTATTTTGCCGCTATTGGAATTGCTTCCCTAACGAGTTTGTTCCGCCATAAAGATGACCCGTGGTACAATGCGGTAGGCGCATCAGGAGCCGTTTCGGCTGTGTTATTTACTTTTATCTTTTTCAATCCCTGGGAACTGATTTATTTTTATGGTGTCATACCTGTTCCAGGAATCATAATGGGGGTGCTTTACCTGATCTATTCACATTACATGAGCCGACGCGAAAGCGACAACGTAAATCATGATGCCCATCTGTCGGGTGCGTTGTTCGGCTTTGTTTTCCCGCTCCTGATCGATATCAGCCTGATTCACGGTTTTATTGCCCGCCTGGCCAACGTTTCTTTCTAAGAGCTAATTCATCTGCGGGTTCTCAGGAAAATTTGACCACATCTGGAATTTTTTTCCGAGCCGTGTCAGTGTTTTATTCCAGTAATACTTGCTCATCGGGCTCATGATCTCCTCAGGGCGTATATCAGCAACTACCCAGGCATTATCGGTGAGTTCTTCATCCAGCTGGTTAGCCTGCCAGCCGCTATACCCAAGAAAGAACCGGATGTTCTCATTCGTAAGCATCTTCGACTCAAGCAGCCTTTTTATAACGGCAAATTCGCCACCCCAGTAGATATTATCGACAACTTTCACACTACCGGGGATGATATCACCCATGGTGTGTATATAATGCAAAGTATTTGTCTGTACCGGACCTCCCAGAGAAACAATAGCATTAACCGGTGGAAAATCGGACATCACTTCATTAACTTTCATGTTAATGGGCTTATTCAGCACAAATCCAACGGTTCCCTCTTCGTTGTGCTCAGTTATCAGTACAATGGAACGCTTAAAATAATTATCCATCAGAAAAGGCTCAGAGATGAGAATCCGGCCCTTCTGAGGTGAAAGCGTGTTCCCTGTCTGAAAAAAATCATAATGGATCTGCATAACATAAATCTTTACTTATGACTGATCAAAATTCATTCCATAGATCACTATAGGACAAATTTATAGTGACCTGTTGACTATTTTTCCCACAGACGTCTCAATTAGTCAGAATTTTTGAACAATTTTCACTACGTGAATTTAACCTGACAAATGTCATAATACTGGCAGCAAACTTTTTTAAAATTTTTCGAATCGGTTTAATTTTAGGTTTATTGAAGAAGGGGCTTCTCCAGGCCCCTTTCTTTTTTTACGTGATGAAAGCCTGCCTTTAATAGCTGTTGAATATTTTGCTATCTTGGGCAAAAATTGACAGAATATGAGATCAGCGCTATACATGCTTTTGCTTGCTTTTACTCTTTGTTTTTCATGTAATAAGTCCGAAAAGATTGAATACAACAAAGATGGTACAATAAGCAAAAAAACAATTTATACAAGTGACGACCGGAAGAACTATCGCCAGGTAGAATATCGCCAGGGAAAGGCCATTTCTGCAATTCGTGAATTCACTAACGGAATTCCCGACGGACGAAATTTCGATTATTACCCCAATGGCAATATAAAAACGGTTTTTTATTATGATATGGGCCGGCTCAACAGTATTGCAAGATCTTATGATGAACAGGGACTGCTTACCGATAAAGGACTTTTTATTAATGATAGCCTTGTAGTGAAAGAGGAATATTTCTATAAGGATGACCTCACAAAAGTTAACATTTTTTCAAAAAATACGGGAACCTTTCAGGAAGCCGGAACTCTGCTGTATAATAAAAGCGGCCAGGCAGGCCTGACCAACTCATTGTATTTTATTATAGCATCATCCGACTCAATTCCTGTGGGCGATAGTTTGAATGTACTTGTCAATTTCATTGCACATAAGGAGAAAGGCTCACGGATTGCAATTACATTAGGCCAGCTTGATGAAAAGCTGGCGTTCCTCACAAAAGAAAAAACATTTATAAGTGATTCCCTGTCGCTTTCTTTTCGTTTTAAACCAAAAAAGAAAGGATATAACCTCATACTTGGAAAATTGCTTTATACCACCGCAAAACCTGAAGCGCAGGTCAGGGAGTATGTGTTTTACCATGATTTCCTTGCCTATTAATACAATATGATCTCCTTTGATTCTGATATTCTTCGTTGTCCGCTCACCGGGGAGGATCTGCACTTAATCACAGGAGTTGAACTCACCGACATACTCAGTCGGTCGGGCGCACATACAGGAGAAGCACAAGCTTTCAAACAAGGTTATCAAAATACATCAGGTACATGGTTTTACCCTATAATGGATGACATCATCCTGTTATTACCGGTTTATGCCTTGTTCACAGGAACCGGTAAGGATGAAAGACAATCCATGCCTTTCGATAAAAAGAGAGTGTTCGAATACTACAACCAGATCAGTTACGATATCCGAGGGGGTCTTAAAGTATACAGTGACACCAACAGGTGGGTAGACTACCGGGAAGTGACGCGTAACTATATCAGGCATTCTTTTACCCGGGCAGGAAAATTCCTGGGCGGCGGAAAATACCTGCTTGATATAGCTTCCGGGCCTATCGGGCTTCCGGAATATGTGGCTCTTTCTGATTCGTTTGAATACCGGATATGTGCTGATATTTCGGTAAACGCACTGATACAGGCAAGGCAGAATTACAGTCACCGTAAGGGAATATATATTTGCGCCGATATAACCAATATTCCGCTGAAAGAGAATTCATGCGATGCGGTGCTGTGCCAGCATACATTATATCACATTCCGCGCGACGAACAGGCTACCGCTGTTAATGAAATGTACAGGGTTTTAAAGCAAGATTCAAGCCTGGCTATTGTGTATAGCATGTTTTACCGCAGCTGGTTTATGAATATTACACTACTGCCGGTCCAGTTGTACCGTATAGCCCGTCATTTCGGAGGCAAGGCCTGGGTTAGGTTAATTGGCATTAAACCAAGACTTTATTTTTATCCGCACAGTCTTTCATGGTTCAGAAGAAATTTCACTTTTGGTCATAAAGCTGAAATACACTGCTGGAGAAGCACAAATAAGTATTTCCTGAATACCTATATACACAAGAAATTGTGGGGCGAAAAAATTCTCGAAAAACTCATGAAACTTGAAGATGCGAATAACCGATTTCTCGCCCGTCATGGAGAATACCCTCTTATAATTATTAAAAAGTAATTATATGAAACCGTTTTTCCTTTTGATGCTATGCGCCTTACAGGCCATAAACCTGTTTGCTCAGCCGATGCCATACCTGGATAAGCAATCCACCCGAACCCGGATGATGGTTGACGGAAAGCCTTTTCTTATGCTGGCCGGTGAATTGGGAAATTCAAGTTCGTCAAGTGCCCGCTATATGCGCCCGATATGGTCCGACCTCAAAAAAATGCATCTGAATTCAGTATTGATCCCTGCTTACTGGGAGATGATCGAACCTGAAGAAGGGAAATTTAATTTCGAACTGATCGATAGTATGATTATGGGTGCACGAAGCAGGCACCTTAAAATTGTGTTCCTTTGGTTTGGCTCATGGAAGAACAGTATGTCGTGTTACGCTCCTCAATGGGTTAAGGAAAATCAGCAGCGTTTTCCACGGGCAAGGATGCATGACGGATCTCCTGTTGAAATTCTTACACCGTTTAGTAACGAAAACCTGGAGGCTGATATAAATGCCTTTACCGCCTTCATGCAACATATTAAGGATACCGATAAAGACCGAACCGTGATCATGATCCAGGTTGAAAATGAAATCGGGATGATTCCGGATGCACGCGACTATTGTGACCTTGCTGAAAGAGCATTCAATGAACAGGTTCCTGCCGGGCTATTGAAACTGGGAAATAAAAAGCAAGGTTCATGGGAAGAGGTCTTTGGTAAAGGACTTCAGACCGATGAGCTTTTTATGGCCTGGCACTTTGCTCAATATACCGGGAAAGTCGCTGAAGCAGGAAAAAGCATATATAACCTGCCGATGTATGTAAATGCTGCGCTCATAAGACAGGGTTATAAACCCGGGCAGTATCCCAGCGCGGGACCTTTGCCTCATCTTATCGATATCTGGAAGGCTGCTGCTCCATCAATCGATTTGTTTTCACCTGATATTTATTTCAGGAATTTTACCGAATGGGCTGCCCGTTACGACCTTCCTGGCAACCCGCTTTTCATTCCCGAAGTGGGAAATACACAAAGCATGGCACAGGCTTTTTATGCTTTCGGAAAACATAATGCAATCGGGTACAGTCCTTTTTCAATCGAATCCGTCTCCGACCCGGCCACAAACCAGATTTGCCGGGCCTATTCCCTGCTTGAACAGTTATCGCCGCTTATCCTGGAAAACCAGGGCACAGGGACCATGCAGGGTTTTTTACTGGACAGTGCATTGCAGGTTGTAAAGATCAGGCTTGGCAAATACCTGTTCACGGTAAAACATGAATATAGCTGGGCTTACGCAATAAAAACCGAAGGCGAAACTCCGCGTAACGGAGGACTAATCATCATGCTGGGGCCCGATGAATTTGTGATTGCCGGTACAGGTGTCATTGTAACGTTTGAATCTGTGGCCGACAAATCCCTTGCAGGAATCGGCACCCTGGATGAAGTACAGTACTTGGATGGAAAATGGATTTATGGCCGCAGGATGAATGGGGATCAGAGCCACCAGGGCAGGCACATGCATTTGCCCGGCGGAGACTTTACCATGCAAAAAGTAAATTTGTACCTGTATAAATAAAACGCATCGGTTGGAAATTCACTCGTGAAATGAACCCTCATAGCTCAGCGTTGTTTTATATCTTTGCTTTTCTATTTTACATTTATGCTTCAACTTATCATAATAGCATCCGCAATTGTTGGTCTGTCACTGATTTTACTGGGTATTAACATATACGTTTTTGGAAAAAAGTTTCCCGAAACCGAAGTGGGGAAAAATAAAAATATGATAAGGCTGGGTCTTACCTGTCCTTCTTGCGAAGAAAGAGCCAGGTACCGCAACTTGCGACCTGCCAGGATTAATGCAAAAACTCTGCGACCCGACTGGAAACTTTTAAAGAACTAAACGGGTTTGAAGTATATGATTACTGCGAATTCGCTTTCGAACCGACTGGTAAACCAAACGATTTCAAAAGAAGAAATAATCAGTGATTTCCGCCTTGCTTTAGTAAGCCGGCAATGCAGCCTGCTTGGACGCAAAGAAGTTCTTACCGGAAAGGCAAAATTCGGCATATTCGGAGATGGCAAGGAAATAGCCCAGATAGCTCTTGCAAAGCAGTTTAAAAAGGGCGACTGGCGTTCGGGGTATTACCGTGATCAGACTTTTATGATGGCTACGGGATTACTAACCGTTCAGCAGTTCTTTGCCCAGTTATACGGAACTACTGACAGCGAACTGAATCCGGGAAATGCCGGAAGGTCCTTTAACAATCATTTTGCCACCCACAATGTGGACGAATCAGGCGAATGGCTTGACCTGACAGGTCAGAAGAATTCGGCAGCCGATTTATCGCCAACGGCCGGTCATATGCCCAGGCTGCTTGGACTGGCACTGGCATCCAGGCTTTACAGGCAGAATCCGGAACTTAAACAATTCAAGGGAATAAGCATTAACGGCAACGAAGTGGCTTTTGGCACCATAGGTGATGCAAGCACCTCTGAGGGCGCTTTTTTTGAAACCATGAATGCTGCGGGAGTACTCCAGATACCTCTTGCAGTGGCAGTATGGGATGACGGCTATGGTATTTCGGTTCCAACTTCGGTTCAGACAATTAAATCAAGTATCTCCAAAGCGCTGAGGGGATTTGAAAAGGGTGAGGGGAATACAGGTTTTCTGATTTATGAAGTGAAAGGCTGGGATTATTACCGGCTGATTGAAGTGTTTGCTGAAGGAGTTGCAGTTTGCAGGCGTGAACATACGCCTGTGCTTTTTCATGTAAATGAACTCACACAGCCACAGGGTCACTCTACTTCAGGTTCTCATGAACGGTACAAATCGGAAGCCCGCCTTTCCTGGGAAGCTGAGAACGACTGCCTGGTAATAATGGAAAACATGTTGTTGAAGGAAGGCATCCTCAGCCAGGAAGCAATCGATGAATTGAAAGACATTGTGGCGGTTGAAGTGGAAGATACACGGTTGAAAGCCTGGAACGAATACCAGTCGTTTATCCGCGAAGAGAAAACATCGTTGCTTTCTATAATCGAGAACAGGTCGTGTACATGCAAAAGAGAGGGAATTGACAAAATACAATTGTATGCCAACAACCTCAGGCTGATAGAAAATCCCATCCGAAGGGATAACCTGAGTACGGCCAATAAAATTCTCAGGTACATATGCCACGATTGTCCCCAAAGAGCGCCGCTGAAAGAAGGGATGAAAAAGTGGATATCCTCCAATCTTCTTGACGGTTTCGAAAAATACAGCTCCCGGTTGTATAATGAAACAAAATATTCGGCAGTTGAAGTAAAACCGGTCTTACCGGTATATTCGGAGAATTCCCCTGTAATTGCAGGTCGCGAGGTAATCCGGAATAATTTCGACGCCCTTTTTGCCAAATATCCTTTCCTGGTTGCTTTTGGTGAAGATGTAGGCCGGATAGGAGGCGTCAATCAAACCTATGAAGGATTGCAGAAAAAATACGGCGAATATCGGGTTTTTGACACCGGAATCCGGGAAGCGGCAATTGCCGGTAAGGGAATAGGCCTGGCATTAAGAGGATTCCGGCCTATTGCCGAAATTCAGTATTTCGATTACCTACTTTATGCACTGCAGGCATTAAGCGATGATCTGGCCACATTGCACTGGCGTACAGCAGGGAGCCAGATAGCACCTCTGATTATAAGCACCCGTGGTCACAGGCTTGAAGGGATATGGCATTCGGGGTCTCCTCTTAGCATGGTAATCAATTCAATTCGGGGAATCCATGTTTGTGTGCCCAGGAATATGACCCAGGCTGCAGGTTTTTATAATACACTGCTCGAAGGACGGGACCCGGCGCTTGTCATTGAACCGTTGAATGCCTACCGTCTGAAAGAAGTCATGCCTGATAATCCCGGAGAGTTCAGGGTTCCTCTTGGTATACCTGAAATTCTCGAGGAAGGCGATGATATAACGCTGGTTACATACGGTTCATGTGTCAGAATCGCCCAGGATGCCTGCCGTCAGCTGAATGATTTTAATATACATGTGGAACTTATTGATGTGCAGACATTACTGCCCTTTGATCTGAAGGAGATCATTGCTGAATCGGTCAAGAAAACACGCAAGGTTGTCTTTTTTGATGAGGATGTTCCGGGAGGCGCCACTGCGTTTATGATGCAGCAGGTAGTGGAGGGACAGGGAGTATGGAAATACCTGGATACGCCACCGGTTACTTTGTCGGCACGAGAACACAGGCCTGCCTATACTACCGACGGGGACTATTTTTCCAATCCCAACTCAGAGGATGTTTTTGAAACGGTATACCAGGTGATGCACCGGGCAGATCCGGAACGATATCCGGATTTGGGAGTGTAATCAGGTTGGGCTCAGGCTTTGCCTGAGTCCAAATATGCAATTGGGCAAAGCCTGATTTAAAAATAGGCATACTGAAAAACTATCGTTGGAATTGGCGGTCAGACGAAGTTGAAAACTTCGCCTAGCTCACAAGAACTCGTAAACTGCTTAACCCCTAAACTCCTTAGCCCCTTAACGCCTGAACTCCTAAACCTCTAAACCTCTAAACAGCTATTACTTAAATCTTTCCTCTAAAAAGCTTTTCAGTTCTCCGTATTCATGGATTACCGGAAATTCGGGGTAGTCATTGATTACATTCTGCGGAGGCCTGAACAGAACGCCCTGGTCTGCTTCCTTAAGCATGTTGATGTCGTTGTAAGAGTCGCCGAAGGCAATCACTTCGTAATTCATACCTTTAAGAGCAAGGATAGTTTCACGCTTTGCATTTTTCTGCCGCAGGTTATACCCGTTAATAATGCCGTTGCCGTCCACTTCAAGCGAATGGCAGAACAGGGTAGGCCAGTCGAGCTGTTCCATCAGCGGTTCGGCAAATTCGACAAACGTATCCGAGACCACAATGAAGCGGGTAACCCGTTTAAGCCAGTTGATCATATCGGGGGCACCATGGAGAGGCCTGATGGTGGCGATTACCCTTTGTATATCGAGCAGTGTGAGATTTTTTTCCTTAAGGATCTTAAGCCTGTGATGCATGAGTTCATCATAGTCCTTAATATCGCGGGTTGTTAACCGGAGCTCAGGTATGCCGGTTCTTTCAGCTACATTGATCCAAACCTCGGGAACCCAAACACCTTCAAGATCAGAACATACCGCGTGCAGTTTCTTCATACCGGATTATTAATAAGGGAGCGAATATAGGAAATATTTTAAAGATAACGGCTGAGTAAATACTGTTTAAAGTCCTTATAATCATTATGAATCCTGTCAAATGATTCATCAAGCTTTTCAAGATCCTTCATGGATGCGGGTAATTCCGGTTCTATGCCAAGCAGGCTACGAATTTCCTGAGGGAATTTAGCAGGATGCGCGGTTTCAAGGCTGATAGCCAGTTTGCCCGGGGCTGAATCCCGGGGATTCTGTTTAAAATAGTACTGTAATCCTCCCCAGCCTGCAGCTCCGTGAGGTTCAAGTAAAACCCTGTGATTTCTATACACATCCCGGATAGTTTGTTCCGTTTCCGCATCGGTTATGCTCACCGTAAAGATATCCCTGTGCAATGCCTCCACATCAGGCTCGGTGGTTATAGTGCCTTTTTCATCCATTACACCGCCGTACAATGAAACCACACGAGCCATGTTGCTTGGATGTCCCACGTTCATGGCACTCGATATGCAATTTCGCGAGGGAACAATGGTCTTGTACTGCCCGGTTTTCCAGTACACAGGCACTTCATCGTTTTCATTGGTTGAAATAACCAGTTTACCTATCGGTAGTCCCATTTTTTTAGCGAGCAAAGCACCCATCATATTCCCGAAATTTCCCGAGGGTACCGAAAAAATGACAGGTTCTTCCGCATTCCTCGCCAGTTGTGACCATGCATAGAAATAGTAGAACGATTGAGGCAACAGCCTGCCGATATTGATTGAATTGGCCGATGAAAGTTTCAGTGTATCAAGGTCAGGATCGGTAAAAGCCTGTTTGACAAGGGCCTGGCAATCATCGAATTTACCGTTGAGCGAAAGAATTGTAATATTCTTTCTCAGCGTGGTCATCTGCTTGCGCTGCCGGTCGGTCACTTCATTTTCAGGAAAAAGGATAACAACCTTAATATTGTCAAGGCCATAGAAGGCATTGGCAATGGCGCTTCCCGTGTCGCCTGAAGTAGCCGTAAGGATAAGCATAGTGCGGTTTTCCTTCTGAAGGAAATGCTGCATCAACCGTCCCATCATACGGGCGGCAAAATCCTTGAATGAGGCTGTAGGTCCCTGGTCGAGCCTGAGAATATATTTCCGGTCATACACCTGTTCAAGGGGAACAGGGTAATCATAGGCGTCGGTTACAATCCGTTGTATTGAATCCTTATCGATTTCATCGCTCAGCAGGTGGCTGGCTATTGTGTTGGCGATAAAGGGATACTCCTTGCCGATCATGCTGTTAAGCTGATCCGTCGAAAGCGAAGGAATATGATCAGGAATATACAGGCCTTTGTCCGGAGCCAGTCCCTTAAGCAGCGCTTCACTGAAGCTTACTTTAACGGCCTTACCATTAGTCGAAAAATAGCGGATGCTGTCAGACATAAAAATCAGATTGGAGGGCTAATTTAGTGAATTGAGGTTTTCAAAATTTTTCTCTGTAAAATCCGACAGGGAAGCAATCTTAAGATCGGCAAAATCAAAGCGGGTCGACTTAAAATCATGGCTGTCGGGTACAGTCACGAGTTTCATGCGGGCAGCCTTTGCCGAAATGGCACCGTTGAAAGAATCTTCGAAAGCCAGGCAGTGAACAGGATCAACGCCTAGTTTTTTAGCGGCACCCAGGTAAAGGGCAGGGTGGGGTTTCCCGAATTCTTCATTTTCGGCAGAGCTGATGATTTTAAAGAATTCAAAAAGGTGAAATTTTTTCAGTGCGGTGGTGATCAGCTTCAACGGAGAAGATGAAGCAACAGAAACAGGGATTTTTTTATCAACGAAAAGCTGGAGGACATCCAGGAACCCGTCTTTCAGATCGGCGCGTTCAAGGATCAGGGTCTGCATGGATTCCATGATTTCTTTATAAAGCTGAAACGAACTTTTGCCTGTCCATTTATACACACCATACCAGTGCTGTATAGTGTCCTGGGTATTCAGTCCTGTTGTCTGCCTGCACAATGCGGGCGACAGATCGACTCCGACCGATTTGAAAACTTCCATTTCAGCTTCAACCCACAAAGGTTCTGAATCAATGATGATCCCGTCGAAATCGAAAATGATTGCTTTTATCATTTGAAAAATTTTATACGTTGGCAACCCTTATAATATCAGCAAAAACTCCTGCCGCAGTCACATCGGCGCCAGCTCCGTAACCTCTGATTACCATGGGTTGTTCGTGATACCTCAGGGTGGTGATGAGAATGATGTTGTTACTGCCTTCAAGCGGATACGCCGGATGCGACATGCCCACTTCCATCAGTTCAATGGAGGCTTTGCCGTTATCGAGCATCGCTACGAATCGCAGCTTCTTGTTTTCAAGAGTAAGTTTCTTTCGTCTCTCTTCAAATACTGAATCATATTTTGAAACCGCATTCCAGAAATCATCAGGAGAACCTTCAAAACATTCTGCCGGAAGAAAGGGAATAACGTCAATGTTATTGATTTCAAGCGGGTACCCGGATTCGCGGGCCAGGATCAGCAGTTTTCGTTTCACATCAGTGCCGCTGAGGTCAATTCGCGGGTCAGGTTCGGCGAAACCGGCTTCCATAGCCATACGGATGGCCTTGCTGAGTGTGATCTTCTCACTGATTGTATTGAAAATGAAATTCAGCGTGCCTGATAGAACGGCCTCTAGCCTGAGGATTTTATCTCCACTCCGGATAAGGTCGTTAAGCGTGCTGATGATGGGCAACCCTGCACCCACATTGGTTTCATACATGAACTTTACATTCTTCTCCCGGGCTGTTCTGCGAAGCATATTGTAGGACGTGTAGGAAGAAGAGCAGGCAATTTTATTGGATGTTACAACCGATACAAATGAATTCAGCACTTTCTGATAAGTGGCTGCAATGGTTGCATCGGCTGTGCAGTCAATGAAAACACTGTTGCGAAGGTTCAGGAACTGCATTTTCTGGATGAAAAGTTCGATATCAGCCTTTTCGCCGAGCTTTTCCATTTCTTCTCGGTAACCTGAAAGGTTGATTCCTTCGGGATTAAGCAGCATCAGTTTGGAACGGCAAATGCCAATCACATTGACCTTCAGATGATGATCACGCAACAGAATCTCCTGCTGGTTCTGAATCTGCTTAAGCAGATTTCCGCCAACAGTGCCGGCTCCCACGAGGTACAGATGCAACTCACGGTAATGCGAAAGGAAGAATCCTTCGTGAATAACATTCAGCGCTTTGTTAAGGCTTTCCTTTTTAATGACTATTGAAATATTCAGCTCCGAAGAACCCTGGGCGGTGGCAATAACGCTGATACCGTTGCGGCCAAGCGATGAAAACAGGTTGGCCGAAATACCGGGAGTGTTCTTCATCTGTTCGCCGACAATGGCAATGATTGAAAGATCTTTTTCAATAACGATATTCAGTTCGTTACGGACTTTTATTTCTGTTTCGAATTCAGATTGCAGTGCTTTCCATGCCCTTGATGAATCTCCCGGGTTCAGGGCAAAAGTGATGGAATACTCGGATGATGCCTGTGTAATCAGAATAATATTGACATCGGTGCGGGCCAGGGCACTGAAAAGTCGCGCCGAAATTCCTTTTACACCAACCATCCCAGCGCCCTGCAACGTTATAAGGTCAATATCATCAATGGAAGAGATTCCCTTGATCAGTGATTTTCCTGAATCGCCGGAACTTTTCGATATAAGAGTTCCCTTTCCGGCCGGATTAAATATGTTTTTAATTACGACCTCAATATTTCCCTTGTAAACCGGGTGGATGGTGGGCGTATAAACCACTTCAGCCCCGAAATGCGAGAGTTCCATGGCTTCGGCATAACTCAGCGACTCGATAGCCAGTGCTTTCTGAACTTTTTTAGGATCAGCGGTCATGAATCCGTCGACATTGCTCCATATTTCAAGACGTTCTACTTCGAGGGCGGCTGAAATGATGGCAGCTGTATAATCGGAGCCGCCACGGCCCAGGGTGGTGGTAACATTATGTTCGCTGCTGGCAATAAAGCCAGGAACAATGCCTGTTTTCCTGTACCGGTTAAACTGGGCACGGATAAGCCGGTTTGTAAGAGGAAAATTCACATGGGCATTGCCATAGTTATCGTCGGTTTTAATAAGTCCCTTGGCATCCACAACTTCCGCATTACTTATGTAATGGCTTATTATAAACGATGACATGATTTCTCCGAAGCTGAGGATCTTATCCTGTATTTTCGGGGTTACGTCGTTTAACTGGTAAATACCGTTTATGATACTGATGAGATCTTTCAGGAGCAGGTTGATACGGCTGGCCACTTCGGAACGTACAGGTTCTTCAAATAATTCGTTGATGAGGCCTGTATGCTTCTGTTCGATATCGTTGTGGATACGGAAGAAATTTTTATCCCGGGCCGCTGCCATTTGCGAAAGCTCAAGAAGCTGGTCGGTAACACCATGCAGTGCGGAAACAACAACGATTACCGGAACGGTTTGAGATTCGATGATCTCTTTTGCCTTGCGGATATTTTCAGCAGTGTCAATAGCATATCCGCCGAATTTGAGCACTTTCATAGGTCCGATGAATTTTTGATAAGAGCCCTTAAAAGTACTACAGAAAACCAGAATAATCAAAAAAGAATGGGAGAATGGAAGAATAGAAGAGTGTAAGAATGAGTAAACCAGAGCGTTAGAGAGTTATGTAAGAGCACACATAATAATGATTTTTATCAGGTTTCGTAACTTTTAAAAGAAGATCACGTTTTAAAAGGTAAACCAAAATTAAACCTCTCAAACCCTGATACTTCTGGATTACACTATCTTCCAATTTTCATATTTACTAATTAAAACCACATCTAACATGAAAAAATCAATGTTTTTATTTGCATTACCCATGCTTGCCGTAGCCCTTTTTATCGGTTGTGAAGGTGACCAGGGCCCCCAGGGTGATCAGGGCGACCAGGGAATCCAGGGTGAACAAGGTGTCAAGGGCGATCCGGGAACAGCCAATGTAATATATTCCGAATGGGCTGTACTTGATGGTGTTTGGCGAGATACAAGTATGTTCGGCGGCAATTTTAAGGTAAATCATCTTATTGCTGCAGATCTTACACAGGATGTGATTGATAATGGCGCTGTTCTTTGTTATACCCGGTATGCAGGCAGCGTAACTCCTCTTCCGTATTCAAACCTATCCTATACGTTAGCTTTTCAGCTTGACCCTGAAAGAGTTTTGTTTACTACGTTGAAACCAGATTTGAGCGGGGGGGTTGAATTGATCAATTCGATGGAATTCCGGTATATCATCATCCCCGGTGGCACAGCAGCCACAAAGTCGGCAGTGGATTTTAATTACATGAGTTACCGGGAAGTATGTGCAATGTTTAGTATCCCTGAATAGACGAACATATAAACCTGATTAAGTCCGCCAGCAATGAGTTGGCGGATTTTTTTATTCCTGGCCTCGACAAGCTCGGCACACCCAGTTGGCTTGCCGAAGCCCGTTTACCAATAATGAAATTACACACCCAGTTGGCTTGCCGAGGCCCGAGCCGGCTCATTGAGCCTGTCGCCTCTTTATCCTCAGCGACAGCACAACACTTCCTGCAATGACAAGGGCGATGAACAAAAGTGACCACTCAATGGGTAATTTATAAACGTCTACCATCATCATTTTAATTCCTACAAAAATAAGGACAATGGCCAGCCCGTAACTTAAAAGCCAGAATCGGTGAACCACACCGGCCAGGGCAAAGTAAAGGGAACGTAATCCAAGTATGGCAAAAACATTGGAGGTATAAACAATAAATTGATCCTGGGTAATGGCAAGAATGGCAGGGATGCTGTCAACGGCAAAAATAAGGTCAGTTGTTTCAATGAAAATCAATACAAGGAACAGGGGCGTTGCCAGTCGTTTCCCCTCCCTTTTAATAAAGAATTTGTCTGCTTCAAGACTTTGTGTGACCGGAACAAACTTCTTAAAAAACTTTAAAACAGGATTTTTACCGGGATCAATCTTCGCATTATTATGATTGAACATTTTAATCCCAGTAAAAATCAGCAAGGCACCGAAAATGTAAATAGTGAAATGGAATTTTTCAAGCAACGCCACACCGGCAAAAATAAAAATCACTCTCATGATCAGGGCGCCGATAATGCCCCAGAAGAGAACCTTATGCTGGTAGGCAGGCGGTATCTGAAAGTATGAAAAGACCATAATGAACACAAAGATGTTATCCACGCTTAATGCCTTTTCAACCAGGTATCCGGTAAAGTACTCCATCGCCTGCTGCTGTCCTTTCCAGAAATAAATAATTACATTAAAGATCAGTGCCAGAAAAATCCAAACAAATGTCCAGATCAGCGCCTCTTTAACCGACACATCATGACTTTTACGATGGAAAACACCGAGGTCGAGCGACAACATCAGAACGACAAATGCGTTGAAAATAACCCAGAAAATGATTGGTGTTGTCATAAATTGCTTTCTTATAAAGCAATATTATCCCTTTTTTTGTTTAAAAACAGGGCATAAATTATTGACATTATTGTTGAACCGACGCATTTGGTTAACTTCATTGGAATAATCTAAGATTCAAATAGTTTTCAGGTTTCTTTCTGCCGTTTCTACAATTTTCTCAATCCTCTTTTGCCTGGTTTCCGGCCGCTTCGCCTGCCTGAGCCATTCAAGGACCATTCTGCGGTAGGAGGGAGAAAACGCGTTGAAGTTTTTCAATGCTGTTTTATTGCTTTCGAATAACTCCTTTAAATCATCAGGGATTACAAGGTTTAATACATCGTTAAGCGCATCCCATGTACCGGTCTCTTTTGCCAGGTCAATCATTTTTTGTCCTGCCGCGGTCATCATTCCCTGGCTAATCATTCTTTCGGCCCGCTCCTTATTGATATTGCTCCAGTTGCTTTTTGGATTTCTGGGTGAGAAGGAGAGATAAAAGCTTTCATGATCTCTTTTCTTTGCTTTGCTGTCAATCCATCCGAAACAAAGCGCTTCTTCCATGGCTTCATCAATCTTTACAGAGGGAACACCGCTCTTCTTATGATAGATTACGAGCCATACCTTGCTTTCACTCAGATGATTTTTATTGAGCCAGTTCCGCCATTCCTCCCTGTCAGCAGCACTTACTGCTTTTTTCCCTTCGAATACTTCCATACTTTTTCAGGTCAACAGATAGTTACTGGTTACCTCAATTTTTGCATAGGTTTGATTCAATGCTGCCAGGAAACTTGTCTGAACATCTGCCGCTTTGGCTTTATTGCCATTTAATTCAAGATCTTTTGTGGCACAGGCATCTCCTATGAGAGTTATTGTGAAACCAAAATCTTTTGCGGCTCTCACAGTGGCATCTACGCACATGTGTGTCATCATACCGCAGATTACCAGGTCAGTTATTTCTGATTTTCTTAAATAACCTAGCAATTCAGTCTCCCTGAAACTATTGGGGAAATGCTTCACGATTACTTTTTCCTGTGGTGCCGGTTTTACATAATCATGAATTTCAGCGCCCTTTGTTCCGGGAAGAAAAAATGTTGCGGTGGGTTTTAAGGCAATGTGTTGTACATGCAATACAGGCAGTTTATCATTCCTGAATTTTTCAAGTATCCATTTGGTATTGTTACCTGCCGTCTCTGAACCAACCAACGCCATATTACCGTTTTCAAAATAGTCATTCTGGATGTCAATCAGCAATAGGGCTGTTTTTGTATTTTCCTTGTTCATGGTTTCAGTACTGTTTTGGTTCTGGTTAGTTGGGTGTTAATTATAATAATTAAACAACAAACGATCGCAATTATTTCCATGGCTTTAAACAAAGCGGAAACGGATGCTAATTCCGGAATGCCGAATTTAATAATTGACAGGGTCATTCCGATCAACGGAATGAAAATTCCCAGGTAAACGGGGTACATTTTGCTGTTAAGCAGGAGTGCTCCGATGATACAGTACACCACTCCGAATGCCAGAATGCCGATACTGCCGGGGATTTCGGATTTATTAAAATATTCGACAAAATGTAAAACTCCTGAAAACAGCAGGAGTATAGCTGCAAGGATTCTTAGTGTTTTCATCAGGTTTATAATTGAATTTGGTCTAAACTTCTAAACTTCTAAACTTCTAAACTTCTAAACTTCCAAACTTCTGAACATCAAACCTCAAACCTCAAACCCCAAATCCTTCACTTCCCAGGCCTGTCGGCATCAATCACCTGTCTTAACCAGATAAAATAATTACTCCGGTTGTACCTGATCATTAAATCACAAATCAGCAGGTTTAATTTATAATCCGAACCATGTGCCCAGGCGAGGCTGCGTCGCAGCGAATCACCGTCAATGATCACCCAGCTGGTGTCATTAAGAACTTTTGTATTATAATATTCCCTGGTTATTGCGCCCTGCAGAATACTTGGTTTATGAGGAAATTCATACGTTTCCAAAACAGAATTCAACAGAGCGCAATCTTTCTGGCTGACCTTTCTCTTAGTGAACCGGCTTGTTCCGTCTTCATTAATCAGCATAATGCCGTTATTATCCTTTCTGTCGATGAATACGGTGTAGCCTTTATTAAAAGAAGGCCATATCTGCCATTTGAACATAAAATCCTGGCAATACAACGAATTACAGATAAAGGCGATCAGGACAGAAGTGATGAATCGCATAATCGGGTGTTGGTTTCTGTAAGCACAATTTATCAAAATTTCCGCTTTTCAAATAACTGTTTGTCAATTTTATAACCTGATGCGTCAAAACAAACCTCAAACTTCAGACCTCAAACCCTCAAACCACATCTCTTACATGATGCTCAAACTCCGCCTCCCATGCCGGGGCTGTTATGCAAACCTGCTTTAGTGAGCCTTTGTAATAAAACCGTTTGCCCGGGGGAATTAAAAGCACATCACCGGATTCCACGGCAAAGGGTTCGTCTTCAATGTACCATGTTCCTGAACCTTCAATGATATAGAAAATAAAATTGCTTTTACTGTGATAGAATTCTTCATGGTGGCCGGTCTGGGTTTCCTGGTATACTACGGCTGCTTCCGGGCATTGGTCTTTGGAATTATATACACGCATTTTCACGCCCTGTTTTTCGAATTCTATGGCCTGGTTTTTTTTTATCAGCATGGTGGGGTTGTTTTTTTTCGGTCATCTCATTGCAAGATACAAATTATTGCCTTAATCATTGCGGCTGCCTCAGAAAACACACAGCCTCTCACCCCTCGCCCTCTAAGAGCCTGTCCCGCTTTGGCGGGAAGAGAGGCTGGGGTGAGGTGTGTTGAATAATTGGCAAAGAAGCCGGTATTATTCTAAAACAACCCTTTTATCCTTCGGGTATTTCACGGAATATTTAATGATCAGTTCCTTCGATTCATTCGGATTTAGCTTGACATTCCATGATAATTTGCCGGATTCGGAATCAAGCACACCTCCTGATATTTCAAGAATTTCCACCTGGATATCTTTTTGGTTGGAAACCGGAATTTGGTCAATTACTTCGGCACTTACCGGGTAAGATTTATTATTTCGAATACTAATCTTATAACCCAATGTCTCCTTTTTATTGGAACCAATAATTCTGCTTTCAGAAAAAGCACTTACTTTTTCACGTTTGATACTGATATTATTGTCAATTCCAAATGATAATTCTAACGTATCACTGAATTCTTCAGTGTTGATTGTTGTTTGGCCCACATAAGTGTTTTCAAGGTATATGTTTGATTCCCCATTAATAAATTCTGCCTTGTACCATTCAGGTATTTTGGCAATCAAGAATACATTTTCGGCATTTGCCGGCAAAGATTGATAATCAAATTCGGCCTGAAGTTGAGATTCTTTAAAATTAACGGTAACAGGCGTGTTATTCGATTGTATGGTCTGAAGTTCATCCACTTCATATTCATTTGAGGTTTCCCTTTTTGTAATAACAACAGGAGGCGCTGAAGATTCTTCCCTGCCTTTTTTAGTTGTAACAAGTATTACACCATTAGCAGCCCTGTTTCCATATATAGCTGTAGCTGAAGCGTCTTTAAGAACCTTCATTTCGGCAATATCATCAGGACTCAGAGCAGAAATATCACTTATGGGTTCCCCATCTACCACATATAATGGACTATAATCGCGATTGTATGAATTGATTCCCCTCACTTTTACCTGTTCTGAAGTCCCCGGGGCACTATCTTCCATAACCTGAATACCGGCCACCCTTCCCTGCAATGCAAGAACTACAGGATTATAAAACTGCAGGTAATAAGGACTGAATTCAGGTATTTGCGCTGACAAATCCGTTTTTGCTGTTGACAGGGCAATCCTGACATTTTTCCAATCGACGCCGGTGTTTTGATTGATGGTTGCCTTGTAGCTCACGGCCAGTGGTTTGTCTGTGCCATTAAACCGGATATCATACGAGGGATACCAGGAGGCATTGTCGACGAGATAGGAAAACAGGATGGCTGTGTTTTTATTTTGTTTCGCATCAATTGTAAGTACAATGGTTCCCGAAGGCAAATTACCGCTTGTATTCAGGGAAATTATCTGGTTATTCAGTTTATCCAGTTCTTTTTTATAGTCTGAAATCACTCGTTGCCTTTTTAAAATTTCAAGATTAAGGAACTCCACATTATCTCCATAAAGGTTATTCAGGGTTTTAAAAGTTTCAGGATTCACGGCCTGTTCTTTTCCCGTTATGTCTTTGTTCGCATCTAAAAAATCAAGCTTTTTCTGCATGATCTTTATCCTTACTTCTTCATCCTCAATCTTATATTGAGTTTCCGTATACTCATTTTTGAGATTGGCTATTTCTGTGTTTTTATCCAGTTCATTGATGTAATCCGTTTGTTGCTGTACATTAAGAATGGTAAAGGAACCATTTCCGGTCACCCTGATGCTTTCCTTTTTTATATAAGGTGACAGACCGGTGAATTTTAGCGTCAACCTGCCTGGGGTCAGCACCAAATTGGCTTCACTTTCAATTTGTGCACCCCGGGTGTATACGGTAACTTTTTTTATTGTAGAATTCACTTCCCGTGTTTCCTGCGCATATGCTTTGCCAACGCAAAGGATAAATACTGCAAATACTATTTTTTTCATGAGAATGGATTTTATGGATAAGGTGCAGGATGCTCATAAATTCCATAAAACTGAATCCTTTTTTCCCATCCTCCAGAAAACGTATGCTATGCCTATTGTACCGATAACACGGTTTCAAATATTTTCTCCATTGCTTTTCTTGATTGCACCAGCTCATCCAGCTTTCCATAATTGCCATTAACAGCCCAGGTTATGGTTACCCCGGGTTCGGGAAAATAAACCATGGAAGCACAGTACCCGATGGCATCGCCACTATGTATATAGGCAGGACCGAATTTGGTATTGATTCTGAAAATACCGAGCCCAAAGGAAGTCTCAAACTCATTTTCATCGTTTTTTGGATTCTGCCATTTCAACATTTCCTCCATAGAGGTTTTTGAAATGATCTGTCCGTTGAAAAGTCTGGTCAGGAAAACATTCAGATCATAGGCATTAGAAATCAACCCGCCATCTGCGGTATAATAATCCCATCCGCTGTAATATGTAGAATTGATCAGGTTCTTTTTGCTGTAAAAATCAACATAACCCCGTATTATGCCTTCAGGCACCGGGTCGGGTGCGGCACAATGGGTATGGGACAGTCCTAAAGGACGAAATAATGTCGTTTCAAAAACTTCATAATAAGGTTTCCCTGTCACCTTTTCAATGATCATACCCAGCAATACGTAATTTGTATTGGAATAACGCACATCACTTCCCGGTGAAAAGTAGGGATCCTGTCCCCTGGCGTAATCAAGCAGTTCTTCAGGATGCCATATCTTTGTGAGGTTATTTAATGAAGCTGTCTGGAATTTAAGATTTTGGATATAATTGTAAATGCCGCTGGAATGCTGCAATAACTGCCGAATGGTGGATTGGCCGGAATTCTTTAAATCTTCGGTTTCTTTATCCGGAAGATACAGTGATACCGGATCATCGAGGTTGAGTTTGCCTTCTTCCTGCAATTTCAGTATGGTTACAGCAGTAAAGGTTTTTACTGTGCTGCCTACCCTGGTGACCTGGCAGGGTCTCAACTCTGCTTCAGAGGCCAGATCGGCATATCCTGCTGCACCTGACCAATAGCCGTTTGCTGAATCATGCACGGTAAGCATGATCCCCGGGATTCCCGAATGAACTATGTTTTGCAGAAGATCCTCAATATACTGGGCACGCGGATAGGCGGGATTGTTTTCTTCCAGGGGAACACGGCAATCATAATATGATGAAGGGAAGATTTCATCCTTGGTACAAGTCCAGATTACCGGAAACAAAAGTAATGCAGTCAATACCTTCTTCATGGTTCATGGGTTTTTGAACGGATACAGCTTAACACCAAGATGAACATCAGAATGTGACATTAACGGGATAAACCCCGGTGAGTAAGGATACTCAATCCATGATTTGTAAAGCACAAAAACTTCCGGGGATGAAAGATCTGATGTTTTTAAATTGTAACCTAAGCCCAGCGTAAAAGAGGGCATCAGTCGCGAATTACCTTTATCAGAGGATGGCTTATATCCATTTCCGGTAAAACCGTATTCCTGCTGGGTGTTAAAGGTGCGGAGATAACCCAAACCTAACCGGCTTTTGAAATTCAAACCAAAATTCGTTTTCACATCAAATGCCAGTTCAATATTCATATATAATCCCTGGAATAAGTTCTTGTGAAACATATAACCTACGTTTACCGTGGGATATAGGGCAAAATGTTGTCCCTGCTTCCATTGAAATTCAGTACCTGCCTGTATACCCGGGTGAACTGGTGAGTTGAAGAAGGTAGTGTAAGGAATGGATGTTGATTCATTAAAAAGTGAAATGGTTAAGGGCTGTTGGGCAAATGTGAAATTGCTGTGCAAAATGTTAAATACAAAAAGTAATACAAATAACCCCCTTTTAATCAGCCTGTTTAAAAAGTTCATGATTGTATTGTTATTCTGCATACGTCAAAATTAGGTTAATTAAATCGATTTCATGAATTTTAACTATCTTCATTACCCTCTAATTATATATATCAACCATGAAAAAAATATTGTTCTTCTGCATGGCTGTAAGCGTTGCTGTTTCCGCTTTTTCTCAAAGTTATGAATCGAAATGGGCAGCCATCGATTCGCGTAAAGCGCCTGCCTGGTTTGCCGATGCCAAGTTCGGCATCTTTATCCACTGGGGTGTGTATTCGGTACCGTCCTATTGTGCAAGAGGCTATGCCGAGTGGTATTGGAAACATTATACCGATCCCGGCCAAAAGGACGACTATGCCTCCTCCTTGAAATTTCATAACGAAACGTATGGAAAAGATTTCCAATACTTCGATTTTGCCCCCATGTTTAAAGCTGAACTTTTTAATCCCGATGAATGGGCTGATATCTTCCAGCGTTCGGGTGCAAAATATATTGTTCCCACATCGAAACACCATGACGGATTTTGCCTTTGGCCCAGCAAAGAGGCCGATGAAAGCTGGAGAAGGCCATGGAACGCGGTTTCAAACGGACCGCATCGCGACCTGATGCAGGACCTTTCAACAGCAGTCCGCAATAAAGGGTTGAAATTCGGGTTTTATTACTCGCTGTATGAATGGTACAACCCGCTCTGGCTGCAGGATAAGCAAAAATATATCTCAGATCACATGGTGCCCCAGTTCAAGGATGTGGTCAACCGCTATAAGCCATCGGTGATATTTTCGGACGGTGAATGGGAGTTGCCCGACAGTGCGTGGCACAGTGTGGAACTGCTTACCTGGCTTTTTAATGAATCGCCCGTAAAGGACGAAGTGCTTGTTGACGACCGCTGGGGCGGAAATACAAGAGGCAAACACGGCAGCTATTTTACTTCGGAATATGGTTCGGGCATGGCCCCCGGAGTGTTATGGGAAGAAAACAGGGGAATGGGGTATTCCTATGGATACAATCGCGTGGAACGACTGGCTGATTACCGCACAACCCGGGAACTTCTTGTGATGCTTTGCGATATTGTAAGCCGCGGAGGTAATTTCCTGCTTGATATCGGTCCTTCAGCCGATGGAAAAATTCCAGTTATCATGGAAGAAAGGCTGCTGCAAATGGGCGACTGGCTGAAGACAAACGGTGAGTGCATTTATGGTACACGGCCATGGAAACAAAGCTACCAGTACAGCCAGGGAAAACTCCCGGAGTACAAGGAAGCCAATTACGCATCCGACTTTGACATTAACAAGATGATCATCCCTAAGAACGACGGAACCGCCAGCGTTGAAGCCTTTTTCACAACCAAAGGAAAAACGCTGTACTGTATTCTTCCATGGTTCCCTTCACAAGGGTTCACAATTAAAGATTATACCCTTGCCCCGGGTGCAAAAATCAGCCTTATAGGGTATAGTTCCAGAATTGATTTTCAGCAGAAGGGGAAAGATCTTCTGGTTAAAATTCCTGCATTAAGTCCGTCTGAAGTACCGCCTTCCGGAATTTATGTATTAAAAGTGGAGTAATCGGGGTCGGACCAGATTATGGTTCAGTAAATCAATCTAATAAGTCCAAAAAAGAACCGTTTTTTGCTCTTAGAGGACCATTTTTGATGCCAAAAATGGTCCTCTAAGAAAATAATCGTAGCACATTCTGCTCACGAATTTATTAGAGGCTCATTTTTAGGCCTAAAAACAGGCCTCTAAGATTTAAAATTAGCTTAAATTAGAGGTTAATTGTCAATATATCAATATTTTAGTTTGGTCCGACCCCGAATAATCCTTTTTGCCTATCTTTGTGCCCTTTGAATGTTTATGAACGTTTACCTCCAGGTTGAAAATGCAAGTAAGAATTTCGGGGATATAAACCTGTTTTCAGGGATCAGTTTTACTATAAACGAGGGACAAAAAGTTGCACTCATTGCTAAAAACGGCTCAGGGAAAACCACGCTGCTGAATATTCTGAAAGGCCTCGATACCTTTGATTCCGGGGAGTACTATATAAACAGGGACATTAAAACCGGTTACCTTCAACAGGATCCACAATTCAATCCTGAACGTTCTCTCTTTGAAACTATTTATGATGCCCCGGGTGAATTATTGCTCGCAGTGAAGAATTATGAGCAGGCTCTTGCTGAACACAACCACGATAAACTGGAGGCTGCCAATGCCCAAATGGATTTTCATAACGCCTGGGATCTGGATGCCCGTATAAAGCAAATCCTAACCATCCTTAACCTGCATGATGAAAACCAGAAAGTGGGTACCCTTTCCGGCGGACAGGTAAAACGCCTGGCGCTGGCGGTGGCATTGATCAATGAGCCTCATTTCCTGATCCTCGACGAGCCTACTAACCACCTTGACCTCAATATGATCGAATGGCTCGAGGAGTACCTGATGAAATCAAGGATTACGCTTCTGATGGTCACCCACGACAGGTATTTCCTCGACCGGATATGCGACCAGATCATTGAAATCGATGAACATTCATCCTACAGCTATACCGGCAACTATTCCGCTTTCCTTCAGAAAAGGGCGGAGCGGATTCTGAACAAAGCATTAAATGCTGAAAAGGCTCAGAATTTAATGCGTAAAGAATTGGATTGGATGCGCCGTATGCCTAAGGCGCGCACTACAAAAGCAAAATACCGGATCGATGCGTTTTATGATCTGAAGGAGAAGGCCGAATATCGCAGGAAAGATTCACAGATGGAAATTGACGTGAAGTCGTCAAGGCTTGGTAATAAAATCCTGATTATGGATGAGATATCCAAGAAGTACGATGACAATGTAATTCTTGACCATTTCAGTTATAAGTTTTCAAAGGGTGAAAAAGTCGGTATCATCGGTCCGAACGGGGTAGGTAAGACCACATTTCTGAATATCATAACCGGTGCCATACAAGCCGATTCCGGTCGGCTTGATCATGGCGACACAGTTGTTTATGGCTATTATAAGCAGCAGGGCCTCACTTTCAAGGAAGGCAAAAGGGTAATCGACATTATACAGGATATTGCCGAAGTGGTTTATACAGGCAGTGACAAACAGTTTTCTGCTACCCAGTTTCTCAACCGGTTCCTGTTCAGGCCTGAAATGCAATATGTACAGGTTGAAAAACTCAGCGGGGGAGAGAAAAGGCGTCTTTACCTGATGACAGTGCTTATGCTGAATCCGAATTTCCTGATTCTTGATGAGCCTACCAACGACTTTGATATCCTTACCCTGAATGTACTTGAAGAATATTTGGCTGAATTCAAAGGCTGCCTGATCCTGGTTTCGCACGACCGGTTTTTCATGGATAAGCTGGTGGATCATCTTTTCATTTTTGAAGGAAATGGTGAAGTATATGATTTCCCCGGAAATTACAGCGAATACCGTGCATCGCAGAAAATGCAGGAAATTGAAAGCCGGAGGAATAAGGATCAGGATACGGCAAAGAAAGCAGATGTTCACGAAAATAAACCGGCAACAACTGCGACCAAAAAATTAAGCTTTAAGGAAAAGAAGGAGTTTGAAACACTTACTGCTGAAATTGAAGCGCTTGAAAAAGAAAAGCTTCAGCTTGAGAATTCATTGGGCAGCGGCAATATGAAGCCCGACGAACTCATTAAGGCATCCAACCGGATAGCAGAGGTTATAAAATTAATTGATCAGAAAACGGATCGGTGGCTGGAGTTGAGTGAAATTTGAAGTTATTACATTAACTGTCGGTCAGACGAAGTCGGAGACTTCGCCTAGCATTGCTTCGTCTTATCCAGTATCCAGCATCAACCAGAACTTCTTAAATCGTAAATCAGTGTTCGATGTTCGGTGTTGTTTTTAGTCTGTCAGCATCCAGCATCTACTTCTTCACCCCATCCAGCGCCTTCCTCACCGATCCATACTTCATCAGCAGCTCATGCGCCGTATCATAATCGAGTGAAAGCTCTTCCATGATCATCCGGGTGCCCCGTTTTACAAGCTTTTTGTTGGTGAGCTGCATGTTCACCATTTTATTGCCCTTCACTTTCCCAAGTTTAATCATCAGGGTAGTGGAGATCATATTGAGGATCATTTTCTGCGCCGTGCCTGCTTTCATGCGTGTGCTGCCTGTAACAAATTCGGGACCTGCAACCGCTTCCACCGGGCATTCTGCCGCTTTGGCAAGCAATGATCCGGGATTACAGGTAATACACCCTGTAAGGATCCCGTTTTCCCTTGCCTGCTGAACACCTCCTATCACGTAAGGAGTGGTGCCTGATGCGGCAATGCCGATCACGGAATCATCCTGGTTAATCTTGAACTGCTGAAGATCTTTCCAGGCCTGGTTCGGATCATCCTCTGCATTTTCAACAGCCCTTCGGATGGCTGTGTCGCCACCGGCAATGAGTCCGATTACCAGTTCATGAGGGACACCATACGTCGGCGGTAATTCGGAAGCATCCAGGATTCCCAGCCGGCCGCTTGTACCAGCGCCAATATAAAAAAGTCTTCCTCCGTTTTTCATTTTCTCCAGTACCCTGTCAATGAGGACCTCAATTTGTGGTAACACTTCATGAATAGCCCTGTGAATCGAAGCATCTTCACGGTTGATGCCCGTTATAAGCTCCTTTACAGTCATCTGTTCGAGATTCTGAAAATGTGAAGGCGACTCTGTGACGCTTTCCTGTGTGGTTTTCATGATTGCTGCATATGATATTCAATCAACCCGTCAACCGGACTTTCAGTAATGATTCCGGCAGTATAACCCAGTTGGAGGGCTGTTTCCTTTAAAATTCTGCTGAAATGGAAGGCAACGCCTCCTGTAAAATGAACAGGAAGTTCCCTGGCTTCAGGATATTGCCTCACATTCCTGTTGAAGAATTCGGTAAAGCTGCTGCGAACCAGGTTTTGCATATATTCATCATTGATATTGTCATGGATAAACCGGGTAAATGCGGCCAGAAAACGATTCGGGAAAGGTTTCTTATATACATGATCCATAATTTCAGCGGGCTTGTAAGAATACACAGTGTAAAATTTCTCCTTTAACGGTTCAGGCAATTGATTTTTAAGCAAATCAGCAACCAGCTTCTTTCCCATTACCGCCCCGCTGCCTTCATCGCCGAGCATAAAACCAAGCGGGGATACGTTCTTTACTATTTTTACACCGTCGTAATAACAAGAGTTCGAACCGGTTCCGATAATGCATGCAATTCCGGCCTCATGTCCGCAAAGGGCATGTGCCGCCGCCATCAGGTCAGTGTCGACAAACAGTTCGTTGCATTGAAAGTACCTGGACAATGCGGTTCTTACAGTCTGATTTACATGCTGGCTGATGCACCCTGCACCGTAAAAGAATATCGCTTCAGGCCTGATTTTTTCAGGGAAATCCTTTTGGAGTAAACTTAAAATGGTTTCATCATCCTGGTACATCGGGTTAATTCCCGGAGTATGAATCTTATTCACAGTGCCTGACTTGGTGTCGGTAATACACCATGTGGTTTTCGTTGATCCGCTGTCGGCTATGAGTATCATGTGATGCAAATATAGCAATTGTATAAACACGGGCCTGAGGGTTGTTAACAACGCAATATCATTGTGAAATAACGCCTGAATTAATAAATTTGGATTTATGCAAAAACCTAATTCACCTTCAATGAAAACCGGGTTTATAATTATTATCTTTTTTATTCTGTTTGTCCCGCTGAATGCACAGGATGTCCGTTCAGTAAGGCTTGAAAAAAAAGCCATGCGGCGCTCGGTTTTTATTCCGGGTATGTTTTCGGAATGGAAGCACACCGGTGGTGTGAATGTCGATAGCATCCGGGTTTACAAAGCGGAAAAAACAATTTACTATTTTTTCAACCCGTCAACAACCCACATACCGGTTCGCAATGAGTGGGAAACCAATTTGCGCATGCGAATTAAACAGGCGCTGGGAAAACGCTTCAATGATTACACCATTCATTTGCTTGCCCGCAACAGGGAATTGGAAGAATATATTCCGAATGCATACCGTGAAACTATACAAAACACAGATAAGAAACGCACAGCGAAGTCATACCCCGGCCCGGCACTTGTAAGACGCCTGGATCAGCCAGTTTTCCGAAACGGTCTTTCAGATCATCACATTGCGATCTGGCCAAGTCACGGTTTCTTTTTTGATCAGCAGCTCGACCGCTGGCAGTGGCAAAGAGCACGGTTATGGCAAACCGTTGAGGATATTTTTCCATGGTCCTTTACCTCGGCATACCTTGTACCCATGCTTGAAAATTCGGGTGCTGTTGTCATGCTTCCGCGCGAAAGGGATCCCCAGGTTCATGAAGTGATTGTGGACAATGACGGAAGTACAGGCCTGTCTTCGATTTCAACAACCGGTAGCTGGACCTCCAATCAATATAAAGGATTTAAATGGGCAGATATTCTCTTTTCCAATCAGAACCCGTTTCTTGACGGAACCAGCCTGTCTTCATCCTCCCATACTTCCTCGGTCACTTATATCCCTGATATTCCTGAGTCCGGCGATTATGCGGTTACAGTAAGCTATGCAAAAACAGAGGCATGTGATACCGGTGTTAGGTATACTGTTCATTACGACGGAGGATCTGAAACCTATACTGTTAACCAGTGCATGGGTACGGGGACCTGGATTTACCTCGGTACCTTCCATTTCAGGAAAGGACAGAATCAACGGATTGGTTCAGTTACCCTTACCGGATCCGTACCGGGTGCCATACTCTCAGCCGATGCAGTCCGTTTCGGCGGAGGAATGGGAAATGTAGCCCGTAAGCCGGGAGACGAGGTGATTGCAAAACAGCGTTCATCTGTCCAGGGAGTGCCCGATGTGATAGCTACTCCGGATACGTCTGTTTTTAATTATGTATTGAGCGGAAAACCACGCTGGATGGAAGGGTCGAGGTATTATCTCCAGTATGCCGGTATGCCTGACACGCTAGTTTATACCTTGAGCAACGGAAAGAACGATTACAACGATGATTATATGTCGCGCCCCGAATGGGTGAATTATCTCATCGGACCTGCACAGGCCCAGTACAGCCAAAAATATTCCTCCGGCCTTGATATTCCCCTGGATCTATCACTGGCTTTCCATACCGATGCCGGCGTTTCATGGGGAGACACCATTATTGGAACTCTTGGTATTTACAGCACTACCCGCAATGAAGGTTTTTTCCCTGACGGCCGTTCAAAAATGACAAGCCGCGACCTGACCGACCTGGTTCAGACCCAACTTGTAAATGATATCAGGAGAGAAATCAATCCCATTTGGACCCGAAGAGGAATGTGGGACAGGGAGTACTCGGAAGCCTGGAGGCCTGTGGTTCCTTCAATGCTTCTGGAATTGCTTTCACATCAGAACCTGGCCGACATGAGGATGGGACTGGATCCCCGTTTTAAATTCATTGCATCAAGGGCAATTTACAAGGGTATTCTAAGATTCCTGGCCACTGAACAGGGTTATGATGCCGTAGTTCAACCGCTGCCTCCTGACCACATGGCTGTAGAATTGATCGGTGGAAAGCAGGTCCGCATAAGCTGGCAGCCGGTTGCCGATTCTCTTGAACCTTCGGCAAATGCCGAAAGTTACAGGGTATACGTTAAAATTAACGACGGAGGTTTCGCACCGGGTGTTCCGACAGCACAAAAAAGCATGGTGTATGAGCTACCCGAGTACAATGCAGTTTACAGTTTCAGGGTTACAGCCGTGAATAAGGGTGGTGAAAGTTTTCCTTCAGAAACGATTTCAGCAGGCATCCGACCCGGTGATAACCACCCGGTTCTCATAGTAAATGGCTTTGACAGGGTAAGTGCTCCTGCATTTTTTGACAAGTATGATATGGCAGGAATAGCATCCTGGCAGGATGAAGGAGTGCCTTATAGTTATGATCTGAGCTTTACGGGCAGCCAGTATGATTTCACCAGGAATTCAGAGTGGATAAACGATGACAACCAGGGATGGGGAGCCAGTCATGCCAACATGGAAGCATCAATGATACAGGGAAATACATTTTCGAATCCTGCTGTCCATGGCAAATCGTTACTGGATGCAGGCTATTCTTTTGTTTCAGTAAGCGATGAAGTTTTCGAATCACCCCGCTTTATAAAAGCCGTGTATCCGGCTATTGATGTAATCTTCGGCGAAGAACGAGGGGTGAAATCCTTACTCTCAGATTCCGTCGCAGATTTCAGGCTGTTTACCCAGGATTTTATAAAGGCGGTTCAGGAATATACCAGTATCGGTGGCAACCTGCTCATTTCCGGCGCATATGTTGGTACCGATATGGCTGAGAACAGCGATTCAGCCGCCATTCATTTTGCCTCCGACGTCCTTCATTTTTCATGGCGTACGAATCATGCCACCACTATAGGTCTTGTTCAGGCAACTGATGCAGGTTCTTCGCTTTTGCCTTCCTCGTTTGAGTTCAATACCGGATGGGATAGTCCCGTTTACAGGGTAGAATCCCCTGACGCCATTGAACCATCAGGAAAAGGAGCTTTCAGAATATGTCGATATGCCTCAGGGAGCACCAGTGCCGGCGTTGCCTATTCAGGTAATTACAGGACAGTTATTTTAGGTTTTCCATTAGAAACAATTACAGACGAAAGGCAGAGGATGGAGGTTATAGGCCGCATTATGCAATTTCTTACATCCCAAACTGCCATAAAGAAACTATGAGTACACTTACCATTTTTATTCCTGCCGGTGAATCCGTTGATCTCAGGCAAACTATAGCCGCATTAAAAAGCACCGGCGTTGACATGCAACTATTTCTGCTATCAGGTGAACCCCTGCCGGACGAATTCTCTGAGTTTTCCCGGCTTCCGGTTACATCGATCTTGTCTACCGAAGGATTGAAAAAAATTTCGGTTCACATCAATACTCCGTATACTGTTCTCTACACAAGAAAAGAACCACTGATGCCGGGGCCGTATGTCTTTCAGCGTATGATCCAGGTAGCAGAGGCCACTTCATCGGCCTTTGTATATTCGGATTATTATGCGGTGAAAAACGGGCAGACAGTTGCGAATCCACTCATCGAATATCAGGAAGGCAGCCTCAGGGACGACTTCAATTTCGGTTCACTGCTTCTGTTTGAAACCGGTGCCTTTCTTGATGCGGTATCCGGGATGAAACATAATTACCGTTTTGCCGCGCTGTATGATCTGCGTCTTAAGCTGGCACAAAAATATAGCTTTTTCAGGGTCGCCGAATATTTGTATACCGAAACCGAAACCGATTTACGAAAATCAGGGGAGAAACAATTCGATTATGTAGATCCGAAAAACAGGGAGGTACAGATCGAGATGGAAAAAGCATGCACCGAATACCTGAAGGAAACGGGCGCATGGCTTGCTCCTGTTTTCAGGAAAATCCGTTTTGATGAGCATCCTTTTGCCATGGAAGCATCCGTAATCATTCCGGTTAAAAACAGGGTAAAAACAATTGCAGATGCTGTGAATTCTGTGCTTATGCAAAAGCCATCCTTTCCGTTTAATGTCATTATTGTTGACAACCATTCTACCGATGGTACTACGGAAATCCTGCAGTCGTTTGCAGCAAAAGATGAAAGGGTTGTTCATGTAATCCCTTCACGGAATGACCTGGGGATAGGAGGGTGCTGGAACGAAGCGGTTTTTCACCCTGCCTGCGGCAAATTCGCCATCCAGCTCGACAGCGATGACCTGTATATCGATGAAAATGTTATTGCCCGGATCATTGATGAATTTTACATTCAGAATTGTGCAATGCTTGTTGGTTCCTATAAGATGGTCAATTTTAAACTTGAGGAAATACCTCCCGGAATTATTGACCACAGGGAATGGACACCTGAAAACGGCAGGAACAATGCCTTGCGGATAAACGGACTGGGTGCACCGAGAGCTTTCTATACCCCGGTTTTGAGAAATATCAGGGTACCCAATGTCAGCTATGGAGAAGATTACGCTCTGGGAATCACGATCAGCCGTTATTACCAGGTTGGCCGTATTTATGAGCCGGTTTACCTGTGCCGCCGTTGGGAAGAGAACTCTGACGCGGCTCTTGACGTGATAAAATTAAATACATACAATTATTATAAGGATAAATTAAGGACCATTGAATTAAAAGCCCGTCAATTGTACATTCAACAGGGCCAGGTCTGAAAATCTGCATATTTTTAAAAATTCTACTTTGAAAGAAATCAATGAATTATATAGTCGGCAACTGAACGAATGGGAATTTGCACGACAGAACTATGAGGGCTTGAAGAATGTTACTATTAAGACATTTCAAATCAGCCGGCATAATTGGCATGTTCAATTTAATCCGAAGCGTATCATATCCACGGCAGCAAAAATAGATCAGAAATCGCTGAACGACAGGCCATGTTTTCTTTGTGAGAACAACCGTCCTCCTGAACAGGAAGCCTTTTCCTGGCGGGAATATGTTGTCCTGCTCAATCCTTACCCGGTATTTGACAGGCATTTTACAATTCCGACAACCAGGCATATTCCTCAACTTATCCATGGCAGGTTCAGGGATATGCTTTCACTGGCAGAAGAGCTGGATGATAGCGTTATTATTTACAATGGGCCCAAATGCGGGGCTTCAGCGCCTGATCATATGCATTTCCAGGCTATTCCCCGAAACTTATTACCCGTTGAAACCGGTTTCGATACAGCGATTCAGGAGGCTGTTTGCGGAAGTACAAGATTGTACAGGTGGGAAGATTTTTTGTCACACCCGGTCACCCTTACCAGCAATGACCCGGAAGAACTGGCCCTGATATTTGAAATGGTTTATCATTGGCTGAAAAGGTTAATAATCCAACCAGTTGGAGTCCGCCTGGACCTGACAGAGTTTGATCATGAACCCATGATAAACATGCTTGCACTTTACAATCATAACCGCTGGGTTGTACATGTTTTTCCGAGAAAGAGCCACAGACCCCGCCAATACTTTGCTGAAGAACCTGAAAAGATTTTTATCAGTCCCGGCACCATCGACATGGGAGGCGTACTGGTAATGCCCAGGGAGGAAGATTACAATAAAATATCGGCATCCGATATTATCGATATTATGGAGCAGGTTTGCATGGATGAAGAGTTCATTATAAAACTGATCAACGAAATAAAAAAAGAATATGATTCAATTTGACAGAGCTCCCGAAGTGTGTGTGGGAATCCTGACGGCAGAAGAGATCCGCCTGGAGTTTAAAGGAAACTATTACGATGACAGAAACGATCTACAGCTTTCGGGTCTGTTGACAGCGCGCAATGAAAACGGGCGAATTCTGTTACGGGGCGACTGCACCAGTTTTGTGCTGGACAAGGAAGTCTGGCTGAGGCATGAAAATGCCGGTGATACCTTCAAAGTGTTCCAGGTTTCCATTGGAATAGGCTTCCATTGGGAAACGAACGAAGAACAGGTTTTCAGAGGCGGGCTTAAAATATTGGTGAACGGGAAAGGCCTCACCATAATCAATGTGATTCCCGTTGAGGATTACCTTGTCAGCGTAATTTCTTCAGAGATGAGTGCCCATTCATCGACTGAGCTTCTTAAAGCTCATGCAGTGATATCAAGGGGATGGCTGCTCGCCCAGATTGAAAAGGGCAGGAAACTGAAGAAAAAAAACGAGGCGTACAAATCGATTTTTGAAAACGAGAATGAGCGTGTTAAATGGTATGACCGCGAGGATCATGAAGATTTCGATGTTTGTGCCGATGATCACTGCCAGCGCTACCAGGGTATAACACGGGCTGTCAGGCCCGAGGTCGATCAGGCCGTGATGGATACATGCGGCGAGGTGCTTATATCCGACAATAATCTTTGCGACACCCGTTTTTCAAAATGTTGTGGCGGGGTTACCGAAAAATTTGAAAATGTTTGGGAACCTGTCACACATCCTTACCTGCAACGCATCTATGACAACAATGGAACTTCCGCTGACACGGCCGGAGATCTGAGTGACGAGGAAAATGCACGCCGGTGGATCAAATCGAATGACGAAGCATTCTGCAATAATACCGATAGTAAAGTGCTTTCGCAGGTGTTGAATGATTATGACCAGTCGACTCATGATTTTTACCGGTGGTCGGTCACATTGAAAGGCAAAGAACTCGGTGAGCTGATCCGTAAAAAGATAAACATTGATTTCGGTGCGATAGAAGATCTTGTCCCCGTTCAGCGGGGCGCTTCAGGCCGACTGATCAAACTGAAAATAATCGGTTCAAAAAAGACAATGACTATCGGTAAAGAACTTGAGATCCGCAAGGCTTTATCTCCCAATCATCTTTACAGTTCAGCTTTTGTGGTTGACAAGCGTAAGCTTGATGATGACAACGAATTTATTCTACATGGTGCAGGCTGGGGCCATGGTGTAGGCCTCTGCCAGATCGGCGCCGCTGTTATGGGCGAGAAAGGCTATAATTATAAGGAAATTTTGAATCACTATTTCAGAGGTGCAGAATTGACAAAAGTTTATTAATTTCAAAAACCTGACAGCGTCGGAGACCTGTCAGCGTTTTTGAAATTTAATATAACGCTGACAGGTCCTTCGGACGCTGTCAGGTTATAACAAACACGAATTTTCATGTCAAAAAATCAATCCTCGATAAATCCATGGTTATGGATTCCAACCTTGTATTTGCTTCAAGGTATTCCCAACGCCATCGTTCAAACCACATCAGGCCTGATCTATACAACCATGGGAATTTCAGTGGCGGCACTGGCCTTCTGGACCAGCGTCATCTATCTTCCCTGGGCTATCAAACCGCTTTGGAGTGCTTACGTTGAGGTCATCTCAACAAAAAGAAACTGGATTATAGTTACCCAGATCCTGCTCGGGGCTCTTTTTATTGCCGCCGGCAGCGTGATGCCGCTTAAATTTTTCTTCCCTGTATCCATCAGCATATTCGCCATCATTGCATTTACATCGGCGAGTCACGATATAGCAGCCGACGGTTTCTACATGCATGCGCTCGACCAGCACAACCAGACTTTCTTTGTCGGCATCCGCAGCACATTCTATCGCATCGCCATGCTTACGGCCACCGGCTTTATCCCTTTGCTGGCAGGGTTAGTGCAGGAGAAAACAGGACTGGATCCGGTCATGATCAAAGTGGATGCGGTGCAGGTAAGCCGGTATCAGCCAATCGATGCACCGGTGCTTACTGATTCCGTTGCAACCGGCAAGCCGTATATTGTGCTTCATCCGGCTGATATTACAATACCGCTTGTACAGCCCGGGATTTCTGAGTCGGATACCGCCGTTACCTGGGTTACTCTTTCTGCACCCCCTGAAGAGGGAAAGAGAATTGTGCTCAACCTTACTTTCAAGTCAGGGAGCAAGGATATAAAACTCTCCAATAAGTCGGGCCGGTTTGAATTCACCAGTCAAAACTGGAATAAGCCGGTTAAGGTTCTTTTCAACATAAACCATAACCTTGATAAAACTACCACGGCTTCTTTCAAAGTCACTGCAGGCAATGTAGCTTTCAGCTGGACCGCATCACTTATGATGCTGGGCATCTTCCTGATTTTACTGGCAGTTTACCATAAGTTCATACTTCCAAAGCCTGTTGAAATTAAAACGGCGAATTCAGTGAATCTGAAAGTTTATGGTGAGGTGTTCATTTCATTTTTTAAGAAGCCAGGAATTGTGCCTGCTCTCCTGTTTTTCCTGCTTTATCGTTTCGGCGAGGCTCAGTCGATCAAAATAGTAACCCCGTTCCTGGTAGCATCAAGGGCATCGGGTGGTATCGGACTTACGCAGGTTCAGTTTGGCATTGCCTATGGAACCATTGGTATGATTGCCCTTACACTGGGCGGAATTCTCGGAGGGATGTATGCTTCAAAATACGGTTTGAAGAAGCTCATCTGGATCATGGCGCTGAGCATGAACTTACCTAACCTTGGACTTTTGTTTATTGCCACCACTCAACCCATGCCGGGCGATTGGTCGGTTTATGGAGCCATTGTCCTTGAACAGTTCGGCTATGGCTTCGGATTCACGGCGTACATGCTGTACATGCTGTATTTTGTGGGCGACAGTAAATATAAGGCAGCTGAGTACGCTTTCGGCACTTCATTAATGGCCATAGGCGTCATTCTGCCAGGGATGCTTTCGGGATATATGCAGGAATGGCTGGGCTATCACGGGTTCTTTGTCTATATCATGTTCTGCACGATTCCCGGCATGCTGCTGATTCCATTCCTTAAGATCAATCCTGATTTCGGTATCAAGAAAAGCAAGTCATGAAACGGTATGAGTTATCTTTTCTATTGCTGGTAAGCCTTTTCCAGCCGTTTGTTTTGCATTCTCAAACCGCTCCTATAAGGGAAATGCGTGCCGTTTGGATTGCCACTGTTGAAAACATAGACTGGCCCTCATCACAAACATTAACAACAGAACAGCAGAAGAATGAAATGATCTCGCTGCTCGATCTCGTTAAGGACTATCATCTCAACACCGTTGTTTTCCAGATAAGGCCCTGCGCGGATGCCTTTTATTCTTCATCGTTCGAACCCTGGTCGCAATGGCTTACCGGCACGCAGGGAAAGGCCCCTGACCCATTTTATGACCCTCTTGAATTTGCAATAAGCGAATGCAGGAAAAGAGGCATTGATATTCATGTATGGCTTAATCCTTACAGGGCTGTTCGAGATACATCACGGAACTTTACATCGCCGTCTCACATTACAAACACTCACCCTGAACTTTTCATTGATTATGGCTCCACGCGGTATTTTAATCCCTCCTTGCCCGAAACACGTGATCACGTATCCCGGATAGTTGCTGATATAACCCGGAGATACGACATCGATGCCATTCACATGGACGATTACTTTTATCCGTACAGGATAGCTGGTGCTCAGTTTCCCGATGACAGTTCGTTCAACCGCTATCATGGCACTTTTTTAGCGGAACAGCGCGATGACTGGCGAAGGCACAACGTGGATCTGATCATACAACAGATCCGTGACAGCATAAAAGCTATTAAACCATGGGTTGAATTCGGAATTTCACCATTCGGCGTATGGCGCAATGCGGCCCGTGATAGTACAGGTTCTGCAACGAGAGCAGGCCAGACCAATTACGACGATCTATTTGCCGATATTCTGAAATGGCAGAAAGAAGGTTGGATCGACTATGTGGTCCCACAATTATACTGGCATATCGGTTTTGAAGTAGCCGATTATGCTGTTCTGGCCAGGTGGTGGAACGACCATGCCTATGGATGTCCGCTTTACTTAGGGCAGGCGTTTTACAGGATTGATAAAAAGTCAACCACCAAAGCGTGGCGAAAAGCAATCCAGATAACCGACCAGGTTCAGCTAAACCGCCGGTTACGCAATATCAGTGGCAGCATGTTTTTCAGTGCTAAATACCTGCGGACGAATCCTCGGCATCTGAAAGAGAAATTGCTGAAAGAAGTATACCGTTACCCCGCTCTGAACCCTGTAAATAACCGGATAACTCCCATAATTCCTGCTTCTCCCGTTGTAGCACAACTGAGGACAGTAAATGATTCAATATACCTTGAATGGAGTGAGGAAGAGAATGCAAAGAATTATGTTATATATAAATTCCGGCACAGGAAAAAGCGCGATTATACCAACCCATCCAACCTGTTCTTTGTAACTTCTGAAACCTCGTTGTCTTTAAAAAGGACAATAAAAAATACTCCTCGAAGATGGTATTATGTAATAACTTCGCAAAGTAATACAAATACTGAAAGTGAACCGGTTGACTTTTCTGAATTACCTTATGGCATATGATAAATTCACGTCGGAATTTTCTGAAATCTATCGGTCTTATGGCAGGAGCTGCAAGTTTACAGTCGTTTGATTATGAAAAGTTGAAAAATCAGCCTTTCCCGGTTTCAAAAGACCCGGTTTTAAAGCTTCAATTCCAACCTTATGAGTTGCAGTTAAAACATGTTTTCACCCTGGCTGCCGGATCAAGGAAGACAACCCCTGTAATGCTTACCACGGTCAGCTGGAATGGCATCCAGGGTTTCGGTGAAGCTTCCATGCCTCCCTACCTGGGCGAATCGCACGCCACTGCCACTGAGTTTCTGTCGAAAGTAGACCTGTCACGTTTCCGCAGTCCTTTTCTCATGGAGGACATTCTTGAATATGTAGATGGTCTGGCACCGGGAAATCATGCTGCCAAAGCCTCAGTTGATATAGCTCTGCATGATCTCACCGGCAAACTCATGAGTCAGCCATGGCACAGGATATGGGGATTAAACCCTCTCCACGCACCCGATACTTCTTATACTATAGGAATTGATAATCCCGAAATGGTTGCCAATAAAACAAGGGAGGCATCTGCATTTAACATCCTTAAAGTGAAGCTTGGCGGAGGGAACGACAGGGAGATGATCCATGCTGTGCGATCGGTTACCGATGTGCCTTTAGGAGTGGATGTGAACCAGGGATGGAAAGTAAAAGAGGAAGCCCTTGAAATGATTCAATGGCTTGCCGGACAGAATGTGATTTATGTTGAACAGCCAATGCCCAAAACAATGCCCGATGACATTGCATGGATAACCGCTCAAAGCCCGATTCCTGTGATTGCTGATGAGGCAGTGCAGGTTCCGGCCGATGTTCCGAAGATGGCAGGAGTGTACAACGGCATAAATGTTAAGCTCATGAAATGCGGTGGCCTTAGAGCCGCTTTCACCATGATAAGCATGGCCCGTGCATGCGGATTGAAAGTAATGATCGGATGCATGACAGAAACCTCATGTGCCGTAAGTGCAGCATCGCAGCTTTCGCCATTGGCCGATTGGGCTGATCTCGACGGAAACCTCCTGATCAGCAATGATCCCTATAAAGGAATTCTGATTAAAAAGGGGAAAATAGTTATTCCCGGAGATGCCGGAATTGGTATTGAAAAAGTTTAGAGAGGAAGGATTTGAAAACACGTTACGCTCAAATAGCCCATGAGTTGAAGAAATCAGGATATGCTTCGCCTGTCTTCACTGATCCGCTCTATACCCTGGCAAAGGGAACAGATGCCGGGCTCTACAGGCTGATCCCAAAACTTGTGGTCCAGGTGAACAACGAACAGGAGGTCCTCCGGGTTTTGGAGTTATGCCGCCAGGCACGAGTGGCAGTGACATTTAAAGCCGGCGGTACAAGCCTTTGCGGTCAAACCATATCCGATTCTGTGCTTATAGAAACCGGTCCTTCATTTAATAAATACACAATAGGCCATAAGGGTTCTGAAATAAGCCTTCACCCCGGAATAACAGGGGGACTGGCAAACACAGTCCTGAACCGGTTTCATAAAAAAATAGGACCGAGTCCTGCTTCCATTGCCTCTGCCAAAATAGGAGGTATCATTGCCAATAATGCAAGCGGTGCCAGTTATGGAATCGCAACCAACAGCTATAATACACTGAAAGGTTTGCGGATTGTGATGGCCGATGGAAGTATTCTGGATTCACGTGATGTAATTTCGCGGAACCAGTTTGCAGCAGCACATCCGGAAATATTAAACGGACTCAAAAGGTTATCAGAAAAGGTTAAGTTTAATGAGAAACTTCATTCTTTTATCCGTCATAAGTACGTGCTGAAAAACACAACGGGATACGGGCTCAATTCGCTCATTGATTTTGACGATCCTTTGGATATGTTATGGCACCTGGCTATCGGATCCGAAGGAACGCTGGGTTTTATATCAGAAGCTACTTTCAACACGGTTGAAAGCCATCCTTTCAGTGCAGCAGCCCTTGTATTTTTGCCGGATATCCGCGAAGCATGCCGCGCCATAATTCCTCTCAGAAATTGCGAAGTAAGCGCAGCTGAGCTGATGGACCGGAATGCCCTCCGATCAGTCACCCTGAGCGGAGTCAAAGGGATAATCAGCGAACTCCCTGAAACCGCCGTAGCACTGCTAATCGACACTTCTGCACCCGATAAGGATATACTGAAGGAACAGGCCACCCAAATTACAGGTGTTCTCAAAGGAATCCGGACTCTTTACCCGGTTGAATTCATTTATGATCCGGTTGAATACTCCCGGATATGGAAGGTAAGGAAAGGGTTGTTCACTTCAGCTGCCGCCACAAGGCCTCCCGGCACAGCGTGCCTGATTGAAGATGTGGCCTTCAGCGCGGAAGTCCTGGGTGATGCTGTAGTTACCTTAAGACAGCTTATCAGCGATTTCAATTACGCCGGCTCGGTCATGTGGGGTCACCTGCTCGACGGGAATGTGCATTTTGTGATTATGCCTGATTTCAGAAAGCCTGATGAAGTTGAGAAATACAGGCAATTCATGGAAAAACTGGCTGACCTGGTGGTGAATGATTTTGACGGCAGTCTGAAAGCCGAGCACGGTACCGGCAGGAATATGGCCCCGTTTGTTGAAAAGGAATGGGGCCCCGGTTTATATGGCGTCATGAAAAATATTAAAAAAATTCTTGATCCCTCAAACATGCTTAATCCCGGGGTGATCCTGAACTATGATCCTGCTATCCATATTAAAAACATCAAGCTATTCCCGGTTGTCCACGAAACAATCGATCAGTGTATTGAATGCGGATTCTGTGAAAACGACTGTCCTTCAAAAAACCTGACATTGACTCCACGACAGCGGATTGTCGCTTACCGTGAAATTTCATCTGGCCATCCATTGAATTCCCGGCTCATGGCAAAAGCATTTAAGTACAACGGGGAGCAAACCTGTGCAACCGATGGTTTATGCGGACTGGCATGCCCGGTTGAGATCAACACGGGTAAACTGATCAAGGATCTGCGGTTTAACTCCCACGGTGCGCTTGCCAACTTTACAGCCGACACAGTTTCAAAACATATAGCATTTGCTTCCTCCTTAGTTCGCAGTGCGCTTAATGCAGCGGCTTTATTTCATATTCCGCTTCTGAAGGGACTTATGCCTCATGGCAGGCATAAGATCAGCCATAAATCAAAGGAATCGGAATTAAAGGTTGTGTATTTCCCGACCTGCATTAACCGGAGCATGGGTAAATCTTCGGATTACGGCCGAGATCAATTGGCACTGGTGGAGAAAACAATCAACCTTCTGGAAAAGGCAGGGTATGAAGTGATTCTCCCCGCAGGACTTGATAATCTTTGTTGCGGTATGGCCTTTGAAAGTAAAGGCTTTTTCAGCCAGGCTAAAAAGAAAGCGGATGAACTTGAGAAGGCTTTACTTGAGGCAAGCAGGGGCGGCCAAATCCCGGTTTATTGTGATATGAGTCCCTGTTTGTTTCACATGAAAGAAACGCTGTCACCAAAACTGAAAATGTATGAACCGGTGCAGTTCATTCTTGAATTCCTGGTGCCACGATTGACTTTTTCTAAATTGTCCAAAAGAGTTGCCATCCACAGCACATGCAGCACCATAAAAATGGGCATTGGACCGGAATTAGTGAAGCTGGCCTCAATGTGCTGCATCGAGGGAGTTGTGCCTGACGATATTGGTTGCTGCGGTTGGGCAGGCGACAGGGGATTTACAAAGCCCGAACTCAATAAATCGGCTTTGAGTACATTAAGGATAAAAATCCCTGAGGATATTAAAGAAGGTTACAGCACAAGCAGGACCTGTGAAATCGGGCTCTCTCTCCACAGCGGAATCACCTACAAATCGATAGTTTACCTGGTGGATGAAGCCACCACGCCATTATACTGACAAAACAGTGCAACCCCTGCGCAAAACCGTTGTCTTTTAAAGTAAACTATCCAAAATTTCAGCATATGAAAAAGTTAAATCTTATAATAGCACTTTTGCTTGTAGCCATGTATTCACAGGCACAATCTGTCGAGGATTTATTTGAACGAAGCGATGTTTCGGTGACGTATCTGGGCATTGATTTTTCACACGTTAAGCTTATCGGCAATTTTGCTGAATTTGCCGATGCCGGCCGGAAAAATGTGATGGAAATACGGGATATCTATTTTCCGAAATGGAACATGGTAGTGGTGAATGAGCGGGAAAAATTTGACCTGGCTGGGATGTTAAGAAAAAGCGACATTTATTATGACACTGATATAATGAGTGTTGTGAATTCCCAGACCCGGCTTGACGAGATGGAAGCGATGAATACAGTTAAATTTTCCGATGAGGACATTGCATCCTTTATATCGCAGTACGATCTCTCGGGCAAAGTGGGCATTGGTATTGTATTCATTGCCGAGTGCCTCAACAAGAGCGCTGAAGACGCCATCTTTCATTTCGTTGCATTTGATATGAAAAACGGTAACCTGCTGTTTCACCGCCGTTTACATGGCGATCCGAACGGTATTGGACTCAGGAATTACTGGGTCAACTCGCTCTACCGCATCATCAATAACATAAAGTTCTTTTATTTTGATGAGTGGAGGGTGACGGCGCTACTTCGTAGCTATTCGTGAATCCATGATCGTCATATCATTGGGTGATCCTTAAAAAGGTGTTCTTACTATTAATGACGTACTTTTTATTTCCTCAAAAATTCAATCGTTTCCCTTATACCATCTGCATAGGATTTCGGAGTGAAGGCATACCGGGTATTGAACTTGGTGGAGTCAAAATAGTAGGGATATTGATTTTGGTAAAGCATTTCGTTGATTTCAGCTATTGTACGGTCAAAAATACTGCCTATCCTTACCATTGTTTTGGATAACACCATATGTTTTGGGGCTACACCGAGTTCTTTTGCCGTCATTTCAATGAATGTTTTGCCATCAGGTGCTGGGTTACTGGTAGGCATATGCCACACCTGGTTAAATGAAATCGGATCATTTGCCAGCAGATACAGGGCATCGGCACAATCGGCAGTGTAGGTGTAGGAGTGAGGTACATGATCATTCACAAGCCATTGGGCTTTCTTGCCGTTCATCAGGTTGTTAAACACCATAATCCAGGGAACACTCGATTTAGTTGACCATGGTCCGTACAAATCAGCAGCCCGTGCGATGATGGCTGTAATATTCTTCTTAACAATTTCTTCTTCGAGCATCCTGGCTATTTTAGCCCTCACTTCGCCTTTCTTACTGCATGGATTTATTGGTGTGGTTTCGGTCATTTTACCTTCCACTTTACCATACATGTACACATTGTCAAAAAAGATCAGCCTGGATCCTGCTTTTTTACAGGCATCAATGACGTTCCGCATGATTTTGGGCCATTCCTCGCGCCATACGCGGATATCATATTTAAGTCCGGCACAAAGGTATGTTACATCCGAATGAGCCACGCTCTCAGCCGTTTCGTCATAATTGGTGATATCTGCTTTTACAGTTTCAGCACCACTGATTGAAAAACCGCTGCGGGACACCAACCGAAGGTTTTCGCCCTTTTCAATCAGTTTAAAGGCCAGGGCATTTCCAATGGATCCACCGGCACCGAGAATTGTGTGTTTCATATTTTCCAGTTCCACCATTTAAGTTTTTCTTTATCCTGAAGATCCGCCGGGGTTTCCGCAAAGTAGACAGCACAGCGGAAAACATAAAGCAGGCAGCGGTCCTGTGTCATACCAGCCAGTTGATTCGATTGATCATATAACACTTCCGGATCCCTGCCTTTTAAATCAGAGACATTCCGGATTCCGATATCCCATAAATCGTTTGCGATGGATTTGCCCACTCCGGGTATAACCCTCAGGGCTTTTAAGGCCTGTGATTTGTCTGCCGGCATTTTTAGCCTAAAGTTAGGCCATTTTAACCTATTTTTTAACCTGATACAGGTATTTCAGGTAAGGTGAATGTAAAAGTTGAGCCTGTATTAATTTTGCTTTCTATGATGAACTTTCCCTTATTCTGAGTAATGAAGTTCCTGCAGAGTTTCAAACCCAGTCCTGATCCTTTTTCATTGGCAGTGCCTGACGTACTGTAAAATACATTTTCTGACAGGATTTTTGAAATGTTTTCATCTGAAATTCCGGTTCCGGTATCACTTATTTTGACTTCAACAGTATGATTGGTTTTTTCAAGCTCAATGCGAATTGACCCGTTTCTACCGGTGAATTTGAGTGCATTTGAAAGCAGGTTGCGGATCACCAGTTTAACCATATCCTCATCGGCAAAGGCGCTGTATGAATCAGTGAATTCGGATACAAGGGAAATTCCTTTCTGCCCTGCACGGAATTTTATACTCGTCAGATTTTCATCAATTATGGTGTTCAGGTTGATGGATTTCGGCTTGAACTGAATGCGTTCACTGTTAAACCGGGCCCAGTTCAGCAGGTTTTCAAGTAACTGAAAAGTATTCTCTGTAAGTTCTTTTTGTGAATGCAGAAAATTATAAAGGGTCTCATCATCCATTCCTCCCTTTTCAGTTACCATTTCTGAAATTTGCATCATGGTTCCGATAGGACCCCGCAGATCATGGGCTATAATCGAAAAAAGCTTATCCTTTGTCACATTCAGATTCCGCAGTTCCTCTTCAATCGCCTTCTGATTGCTTATATCTATGTGAGTGCCTATTGCCCGTTTCGGTTTTCCGTTTTCATCGAATTCAATTACCTTTCCTTTATCGATCACCCATTTCCAATCACCAGTTTTGGTAAGTAAACGATGGGTCGACTGGTAAAATTCAGTTTTGCCGTGTAAATGCCGGTTAAGGGTTTTAAGCACAGAAGGCAGATCATCGGGATGCAAAAGTTCTTTCCATGATTTTACACTTGGTTCTATTTCATAATGAGAATAGCCCAGCATGTTGCACCAGATCTCGCTATAATAGACATCACCGGTCTGTATATTCCAATCCCACAAACCGGCCTCGGTGTTTTCAAGTGCCAGCTTCTGACGAATCTCACTTTCAGTCAATTGTTTCTGGAAGGTCTGTCTTTCAAATGAGTTGGAGATAATACCCGCAATAGTTCTGAGTAATTCCACTTCTTCCTCTTCCCATTCCTTATCGTGTTCACATTCATCGAATCCGATAAAGCCAAAAAAGCGGTTCTGCACAAAAAGAGGAAAGACAAGAATTGATTTTATACCCTGTGGTTCAAGAGCAGCAACCAAATCGGCAGGCAGTTCTTTAATATGAGTGGAGAATACCTTGCCGTTTTCATTCAGAATTTTCTTCCATGAAGGGACAAGTTCATAGGGCATCTGAAATCCCTCGATTTGCCCTTTCAAACCGGGTTTGCACCATTCAAACGTATTGCAGGTCTGAAGTCCGTCCGGTAGGTCCTGAAAAATATACACTCGACTGACGCCAGTATGTTCCCCCAAAAGCTGCAATGTATTCCTGATTTTTTCACAGAAACGATCAAGTGAAAGAAAATTCTGGGAAATGTCGGCCAGGAGCCTTTGCTGCTCGAGATTCCTTTTAAGTTTTCTTTCTGATAAAACAAGGGATGAAATATCAATGGCCGATGTCAGAAGGTATTGATAGGTCTGAATCTGGATACGGGTGATTGAAAAGAGGCAATGTAAAGGCCGGCCGTCCTTTGTCCGGACAATGACGTGCTCATTTTCAATTACTGAGTTTTGCCTTGATTTTTCAGCAAGCTTTTCCCTCTGTTTGTAATCATAAAAAAGATTCAGTTCCTTTGAATTCCGCCCAATAATTTCTGATTTTTCAAAGCCCAGTACATTCAGGAAAACCTTGTTAACGTTAACAAAGATTCCGGATTCAATTTCTGAAACGGCCATGAGAGCCTGGCTGTTATCAAACACGCTGAAGAACTTTTCTTCAGAAAGGGCAATATCCGACATATTTCGGCTTATGCCTATCAGCACCTGTTCATCATTCCAGTGACCATGATATATTTTGGTTTCTACAGGAATATGCTTACCTGATTTGGATAACAACGGAAGAGGGCACTTTTCTGCAAGTCCTGCCAGCATCTGACCTACAATTTCAGCGGCCTTTTCCCTGTATTCGGACGGATGAACAAGTAAAACGCTTTTCCCTTTGAGATCAATGTTATCATAACCCAGGAATATGTTGACGGCTTTGTTGACTTCCAGGATATTACCCTTCAGGTCAAGGATAAATAGAAAGTCGTGTATGGCATTGAAAAGGTTTTTAAAATTTTCTGAATCCATGCTCCGCAATCTTTTGAATATAAGTATATACAACTTCACTTCTTTCTGAATTCCCAGAAGAAATCCTTTGTCAGAGATGGGTAAAAATGGTGCTAAAACTCAGATCAACAGGTTGTACGGAAATGATCCCGATTTATTTACAGTTTAGGTCAATTAATTTTAACTATTAGTCAACTTTAAACCTTCTTCACAATTGGAATCCAGATATCTTCCTCAGATGCCGGATCATTATTTTTATATTTATCGCCAAGTACCTCAAAATGCGGACGGTTATCCAACACATACCCTGAAGCAGGAAGCCATGTCGTATAAATATATGAAAAAATGCTGCTGTCACTGCTCAGTCCTTTGTAATGAAAAACGGCATAAAGTCCTCCGTGCAATTCGAAGAATTCAAAACCAGCGGGTAACGGCCCTTTTTCTGTAACCTCGACAAGTGCAAGCTTGTCAAAATTCCTGGCCGGATTAAAATGGACAAAATACAGTGGGTCGTATATTTGAAGTGAATATAGAAGCGATGAAGCCCTGTTAGTAATCCCGGATATATGGGGCATAAATCCGGCCCATAACTCACCGGTGCGGTTATTCGCAAAACTCATCGTAAGGCGTTTCCCGGCCATGAGTTTGGGTAAGATTGTTTTTATAATGGGCTCAATCATAAAATTAATGTTTCAGCAATCCAACATCAGCATCCAGCATCAACTTCTTAAATCAGAAATCGGTGTTCGGTGTTCGGTGTTTTTGTAAGTCTGTTAGTCTGTAGTCTGTTAGTCTGTTAGTAAAACTTCTTAATTCTTAAATTGGTGTTCGGTGTTCGGTGTTATTTCTGGGACCTTAGGGACTCTAGGGACTCTAGGGACTCCAAGGTCCTCCAGCCTGCCTGCCGGCAGGCAGATATCCAACATCCAGTATCCAGTATCCAACATCCAGTATCTGCTTCGGCAAGCTCAGTCATGCCAGTATCCAGCATCCAGTATCCAGTATCCAGCATCCAGTATCCAGTATCAGTATTTAAAATACGTGTAATTCTTCACATCCCTTCCACAGAAAATGGTATCGGTAATTCGCTTTATTTCTCCCTGGCGGAATAGTTCCCAATGAACAAGTGTTTGTTTTTCGGCATATACTTTAGTTTTAATGGCCGATTCAATATTTCCACCGATCCATCGGAGTTCTACTTCGTTCGAATTGCCATGGTGACCATAATTGTTTATTCTGTAGGGATACAGTTTTCGTCCGTCAATTCCATCGGATTCCCAGGTTACATACAGCGTGTCGTTATAAGTTGTCCGGCTTCTCCTTTCAATAGCAATGGTGAAATCGGTAAGTTTTGTCAGGGAAAATGTAAGAAATTTTCCATATCTCTTAAGATCGGTCAATCCCAGGGTATTGCCCGAAAAACCATAAACTGTATCACCGACAACACTGAAATTATACAGGTAAATATCTTTGTGCCTGTTCAGCAAGTGTTTGAAGTGCCCGGTGCTATCGGTCAGAAATTCGTCAGTGCTCACCGCAATCAGCCTGTTTTTGCCCTGTACAAGTTCCTGCACCACAACCTTGCGGTTGGGTACATTTTCATGCGTCTTTTCATCCACCACATTTCCTTCAAGCTCAAATTTTCCGGGATTGATGCAACTGCAAAACACAAGGCTTATGAATATAAGCTGCCATGTATTCCGATTCATAGGCCTGATTCAGATTTGAGTGTTAAAAACAACGTAAGTTAAAATTTATTTTGGACAACCCTGGCGGAACCAGCTTGTTTCTTTATTAAAACTAAATTTAACGTGTTTTTAAATCAAAATGTATGAGGGAATTGCCTGTAATAATTTCTATATTGATCTCCTTGCAAGGATTTACTCAAACCACATTGCCTCTTGTTGAATCTCCTGTTACAGCCAAACACAATACAATGGTCATTTTTTTCAGTGGTGACGGGGGATGGAGGGAACTTGACCAGGCAGTGACAGCTTACCTGAACTCAAAAAATATCCCTGTTGTCGGGGTGAACACGAAAAAGTATTTGTGGGAAGAAAAAAAGCCGGCTGAAATCGCTGACGATATTCAAACGCTGATTAAAAAATACGGAACCCTTTGGAAAGCTTCAAATGTCGTTCTCTTGGGCTATTCAATGGGCGCTGAAATTCTACCCCATTCAGTAAATGAACTGGAACCGGCTTATGCAGAAAAGATAAAAGATATGATTTTAATTGCCCCTGCACAGAATGCATGCTATGAAATAAAGCTGATATTTTATGCCTATGATACAAATGAAGGAGAGCCCATCATCGATCAGCTTAAAAAACTAAAAATTAAAAATGCATACTGCATTTGTGATGATCATAAAATATCCCTGTGCAAATCGGGACTTGACGGAGTAATCGACCATACCGAGCTTACCGGCGGTCATCATTTTGACGGGGATTATGATGTACTGTGCGGTGTGATAGGGAAGAGGCTGAATTTGTGAAGAAAGGTTAATAGGCTAATAGGCTATTAGGCTATTAGGCTATTAGACTGTTAGTCTGTTAGTATTTCATAGATTTCAAACAACCTTGAAACAACCTTGAAACAACCTTGAAACAACTTTGAAACAACTTTGAAACAACCTTGAAACAACTTTGAAACAACTTTGAAACAACCTTGAAACTTCTTTACTCCTGAACTCCTGAACTTCTAAACCTCTTCAGAGACCAGCCACTTAAAAAACTTTCCGATCACAAAAACCCAGTTCTCTTCGCGGATGGCTTCAATTTCGCCCGTATCAAGCCAGATTCCTTTGCACTGTGTGCATAAGTCAATAATAACATGGTTATCCCTCCAGTGTTGAAGCTTCTGCAACGGCTCTGTATTACTGCATGAAGGACATATTACAGGTTGCAACTGCACTTTTTGAGAGGGAATTTTCCGGATCTCATAAAAAGTAGGTTCGATCGTTTTTTCAAGTCTTTCCATTTCACCCTTGTCGAGCCAAATACCTCCGCACGACTCACAGTAATCGATATTCAGAAAGTACTTGAAGTCGAGGATAGTTTTATTTTTCAGTTCAACGGTACATCGCGGGCAGTTCATGGTTGCTAATAAATCGGGTTAAACCAGCTTTTTATAATCTGCATCATTGAATTCGCTTTCATCAAATGTAAGGTGCAGAAAACTATTACAGGCAGCCAATGTAGTAAATACTCCGATAATGTGTCTGAAATAGGGATCTTTTTTAATAAGCATTGACATGGTAGTCTGTTTTGGCTTATCCGTAAGAATAGCCCATCGGAATCCCGTTTTTTGATCTGATAACTGCAACATGGGTATCAGGGTCTGCAATTCATTCACGGAAAGTCCCGGATCTGCGTTCACAGCGTTTGTGAGGGCTTTATGGACGTGTATGAAATCCGGATCAGAAGATTCAGAAAAAAAAACATCCCGCAGGTCTTCTAAACGTACATGATTTTCAATTACATCAACCAGAAGATTGCGGTCCTGATAAATTTTATACCGGATACTGGCTTTTTGAAATTCTGACATGAAAATAATGGTTAACTAAAGTTAAGATTATTTTCGTAATAATCAAATGGTGAGTGTATTATCTGTTCCGCATCATTTGCATAATTCCGCCTCCGTTTTTAACACGTGAATAACCATTCTGATTCAGAAACTGCATAGCGTAGGAAGAACGGGCGCCCGATGCACAATAAACTATAATTTCCCGCGTGAGGTCGCCCACTTCAGAGAGCCGGTGGGGCAGGGTATCCAGGGGAATATTCACCGCTCCCGGGTAGGCGCCTGATCTGAATTCCTGGGGGGTGCGGACGTCAATTATAAGGGCTTCGTTTGATTCTACAGGGATATCGGTTTTTGATCCCTTGCTGATTTCTTCATCATTTTTTTTCTCTTTCGCCAAAGATTTTGAATCAACGGGTAAAAGATCAATTCTGACTTTATTAAAACCTGCTGCACGGGCGTATCGTTGTAGTGAAATGTGTCCGCCTGAAATATTATACACCTGATTAAAACCGGCCCCGTTTAGCATCCGTAAAGCCTGGTGTCCCTTCTTGCCTGATTCATCATAAACAATAAAAATACGGTCGGCCGGCAATTTATCCAGGTTTGATGAAAGCAGTTCAAGCGGAATATTGACCGCTCCCCCGATGTGCGATTTTTTAAAAGCAAAAACATCACGGACATCAATGAAGACGACATTTTTATCCGTAAGGAACGAATCAAGTTCCGATACGCTAATGGCCGGACTGAATCCCGATATCCTGTTTTCGGCCGCATAAGCCGCCATATTGAGGGCATCGTTTGCAGTACCGATCGGTGGAGCGTAGGCAAAATCCACATCAGCCAGGTCGCTCACAGTTAATTTCGAAGCAACGGCTGTCGCCAGGACATCCAGTCGCTTATCGGCACCTTTGTACCCTGCTGTCTGTCCGCCAAGTATAATACCTGTTTTCCTGTCATACACCAGCATAACCGTTACATTTTCAGCACCCGGGTAATAAGAGGTATGATGTTCCTTGTGAACAACAACTGCCTCAGCATCAAATCCTGACTTTAATGCCTGTTTAAGCGATAATCCTGTAATGCCTGCCACCGCTTCAAACACGCGTACAACCGATGTGCCCTGGGCTCCTTTGTACGTATGCTTGCCTCCCAGAACATTTTCAGCAGCAATTCTTCCCTGTCGGTTTGCGGGACCTGCAAGCGGGATTCTGACTTTGCGGTTATTGACACGGTGCTCAATTTCGATCATGTCACCGGCTGCGTAAATAAAAGGATCGCTGGTTTGCAGGAAAGAATTCACAAGCAGCCCTCCTGATTCACCGGTTTCGAGTCCTGATTCCTTTGCCAGTTGAAGAGTGGGCTTTACGCCGATCGACATCAACACCATGTCGGCCTGTATTTCAATGCCGTTGTCAAGATAAACCGATTTGCCTGTAATTTCCTTAACAGCTGATTGAGTATGGATTTCAACACCATATGATTGCAGCTCGGTTTCAAGGAAACCGGCAATCTCCGCATCCATGACACTCATTACATGAGGCATCATTTCGGCAATATGAACCCTGAGGTCTTTTTTTACAAGGGCTTCAGCCATTTCAAGTCCGATAAATCCACCACCTGCTATTACAGCTTTCTGCGGTTTTTTCTCTTCCATGAAACGATGGATTTTATCCATATCTTCGAGCGTCCACAGTGAAAAAACATGGTGCAGTGAGGCACCCGGGATTTCCGGAGTAACCGGCCTGCCGCCCTGGGCAAGGATGAGTTTGGTATATTCAAAAGTTTTCTGTTCCCCGGTGCGGGTATCTGTTGTTCTTACGGTTTTAGCTTTCCTGTCGATTGATGAAACCAGGGTGTGGGTATGAACTTCCACATCATATTGTTCTTTAAAACTTTCGGGACTCTGGAGGATCAGTTTGGAACGGTTTTTTATGTCACCGCCTATATAATAGGGCAATCCGCAGTTGGCAAATGAAATATCCGGTCCTGCTTCAAGCATGGTGATTTTTGCAGTTGATGAGATTCTGCGTGCTTTGGCTGCTGCAGTGGCTCCGGCAGCAACACCTCCTATGATAACTATCTTTTCCATAAAATTATTTTATGTTGCAAAGGTAGTGGCATGCTTTCATAAAAAAACGCAGTCGCCCCCGGCCCGGGACAACTGCGTTATTGAGATAGGACAAGTTTTTTATTGTTTAATACTTGAAATAGGTGTAATTATCCACGTTGCGATTACAGATAATGGTATCATTTATTTCATTGATTTGTCCCTCACGGAAAAGTCTCCAGCGAATGATAGTTTTTTTATCAGCATACACTTTGGTCTCAATGACCGATTCTATTTTCCCACCGATCCATCTGAATTCCATACTGTCACAATTGCCGGTTTCCGTGTAGTTTTTAATCTTATAGGGATATATGGTTTTCCCGTTAATTCCGTTGGATTCCCAGGTAAAATAAAGCGTATCGGTTAAATTGGTAATATCTTTTCGTTCTATTATAAATGTCAGGCCGGTAAGCTTGCGAACACCAAGAGTCACCTGATTCCTGTTCAGGTAAAAGTCACGGCAACTCAGCCTGTAGTTGGAAAATCCATACAGTGAATCACCCACAACGTAAAAATCATAGAAAACCCGTCCGTCCGGGTTAAGAGTATAGTTGAAGTGGCCTGCGTAATCGGTTCTCAACAGGTTTGTGCGGACAGGAACAAGTTTATGGTCTGTTTCAATCAAATCATGAACTATTATTTCCTGGTTCGGAACCGCCTCGCGGGTAAGTTCATCCACAACCCTGCCTTCGACATGATTATCCACAGGGTCAAAGCAACCGGCAGATAGCAGGAGTATGGATCCGGCTATGAAGATTGGTTTCAAGGTTGAAAATGGTTTCTGTTCAGATGTTACACAGAGAACCACTGAGGAGGCACAAAGAACCACTGAGAGAAGTTTCCCTCTCTGTGAAACTCTGTGATACCTCTGTGAAACCCTGTGAAAATAAGTTGTAATATTACACAACCCTCGATGCGAAGCAATTTTACACGATTTTGTAGTCAGAATCGCTGAATTCTGTTTCTTCGAAATTAATGTCCAGAAAATGGGTGCATGCTTCAAGCGTCGTAAAAACGCCGACTGTATTGGCAAAGGAAGGAGCTTCTTTAATAAGCATTGAAAAAGCGGTTTGAAACGGTTCATCAGTCAGTATGGCCCATCGCAGGTTTGAATCATGTTTTTCTGATTCCACAAGGGTGACATAATGCTGCATTTCTTCAAGTGTAACCAGAGGTTTGGCAAGAATTACATTGGACAGTATTTTAGTAACTGTATTAATTTTTTCATCTGATATTTCACTCAGAAAAAGTCTTTTGAGATCAGCAAGTGCAATTTCCTTTTCAAGGATATCAACAAGCAAATTCCGGTCCTCGTAAATCTTGTATCGTATGCTGGCATTTGAACTTTTTTTCATGTAAACGTATGGCTTTAAACTGAATTGCCCAATCACAGGCCAAATATACTGTTTTTCATTTCGGGCAACACTTAAAACAATCTCTTTTTATCGCTGCTTGCTTCAATCAGTTTTGATAACCGGTTCTGCCGGGTGGTTTCTGTTTTAGCGCTGAGGATCCAATGAATGACTGTCCGGCGGTAAGAGGGAGCCTGCAGGTTGAAGAAATCCCATGCCGCAGTTTCTTTCTTAAACTGCGATTCCATTTCCGGTGTCAGTTGTCCGGGCTTATTCTCAAAACTATAAATTCCTGATTTTTCAGGTTTTCTTTTATTGAATGCATCCAGTCCTTCGGGGGTCATCAGTCCTTTTTGTGTGAGTTCCTCAACTTTTTTTATATTGATAGAGCTCCATACGCTGTTCGGATTGCGTGGGGTAAACCGGATGCTGTAGGAAACATCATCAATGGATCGGCGTATGCCGTCAATCCATCCGAAACAAAGTGCCTGGTCCACCGATTCACTCCATGTCATGGAAGGTTTCCCGGTTTTTGTTTTGTAAAAACCCACAACCAGCTCCTTTTTGGTTTTATAATGGTTTTGGAGCCATTCCCTGAATTCGTCTCGATTTTTGAAAAAGATCATTTCTTGTTGTTTTGGTCTCTATCGTCTCTATAGTCCCTATGGTCCCTGAAAATTCAAACGGCGAATCTTTAATAAAGTACTACCTGTGCTGGCAGATTGCTTCACCCCGTAGGAACCGGGGTTCGCAATGACGGCTGTTTCAAACGGCGAAGCCTTCAAACAGCGAAGCTTTCAAACGGCGAAGCCATCCAAACTACCGATCCGGTCTGTTATGTCTGATTTCCATCCAGTTTTCTGGTTGCGCTATGGGTTTAAATCCCACTTTGGAATACACTCCATGAGCGTCTTTGGTTAATAAAACCCATTGATATACATCCTTTAATTCCGGGTGTTTAAGGATAAAACTGATCATTGCCTGTCCGATGCCTTTTTTACGGTATCGTGTATCAACCACCACATCCATGATATAGGCAAAACGAGTCTTGTCAGATATTACCCGTGAATACCCGATCTGCTCATTATTCGCATCAAATGCTCCCACAATCAACGCCGAATTCTGTGCTCCCTGCATGACCTCCGCTTTGCCGATTCCCGGGCTCCACCAAACATCCTTCAGCATCAGGGTCACCTTTTCAAAATCCATTTCGTTGTAGCTGTATTTCAAAGTAAATTCTGTCATTGTTTAAATTTTTCACCAGTAATTTTTCATTATATCACTTGACCAGTTGGGTTGTTTTACATCTCCTTTCGGAAGATATTCGTTAAATACCGGTTTAATGTCAATAACCGGGGTTCCGTCAATTGCATCAAGATTTTTAACAATTAACTTTCGACCATCGCGGTAAATCAAATTTACAATTGTGGTTCCGATATGATTTGGCCTGTCCTTTTTTCTCTGGGCGAAGATACCGACTTTAGGATAAGCTTTGTTTTCCCTTGGATGTTCACTCCCGACAAATGTTTTTGATGATTTATTAAAATAAAAGATTATCTCTAGATGGGAGAATTCTTCGATCCCATCCAGGCATTCATCAGGTAAGTCATCAGCCAGTAAAAAAGTGGATTCAACCGACGACCAGTTGTCATCAATCGGATCAGTCCTGTCATTTTTGACAAAACCTATGGGTTTAATAACAATTCTTCCCATAATCTGAATTCTCTACCAAAATGTCGCCCCTGATGAATGAATGAAAAATGAAGAATGAATGAAAAATGAACATTACTTCATTACTTCATTACTTCATTACTTCATTACTCCTATTTCTTTACTTTTTTGACATCCAGGGGCAACGATCCGCCGTTCTGCGACCAGGTTCCGGTAATGGTGGAATCGTTCACCACAGTTCCGTCATACTGCCCGTTGATATCCGGTGCTTTAATGATAATTTTCTGTCCTTCCACGATAACGGGTCCGGCCGGTATGCCCGATGCACCCTGGTCGGGACTATCCAGGGTAACTGTAAGACTGTCCGGCTGTACAAGAGTCAGGTTAAAAACAACCCGCAATTCCATTCCCTCCGGTGAGAGTTTGCCCATCCAGGATCCGGGTAGAATGGTATTTTTAACCTTGTCCTGGGCATTCAGGGCACCAGATGTCGATAGGGCAACAATAGCAAGTAAGCAAAATATTGATTTTTTCATTTTATAGGGTATTGATTACCAGTAAATATAATTATTCTCTCACAATCTTTTCTGAAATGATTTCTATCCCTTTTTGAATATGCAGGATATAAAGGCCACTTTTAAGGCCGGAAATATTTACGGGTTCATTTTCCTGTAATCGAACTTTTTCATAGGCTATTTTCCCAAACATATCCGTTATCCATAGCCTGTCTATCTCACCCGATCTAAAATCCAAAAACTTTAAACTGATACTGTTTTTGAAGGGATTGGGATAAATAAGCACCTCCTGCTCATGTTTCTCAATGCTAACAGGGGCAGCAGGTTCATCCGAAAGATTCAGAACAAATATATCACTTGCCCCGTCGCATTCTAAATGAACATTATCAAACCAGCTATTTGAACTGTACATTCCTGTTATGTAAAGATTGTTTTCATAACATGTCAATCCAAAACCGATATCATTCATAGGACTATCGCCACCGTATGATTTGAACCATTCGAAATTCCCATCGGGGTCCATTTTGAATACAAAAATATCATGATAAAAGGGAACAGTGCTGTAATAAAAGGTAGAGCCCCACTTAATTACTCCCCTGAAATTGCCTGTAATATAAATATCATTTTCATTGTTGATTGAAAGATCAAAGCAATCGGAATACAAACTGCAGGTTGTGCTTTTCAACCATATCAAACTACCATCACTGTTAAATTTTGCAATAAAAACATCATCGGGTCCATTGTAATTTCCCCCGTTGGTGACAGAATCGTTGTTAAAACTTACTGCTTTTCTGTACCAACCGCACATTATAACATCGCCTTCACTGTCGACAGCAATAGCTTTACCATCACTTAAACCAATTCCTCCGCCACCGACAGCCCACAAAAACTCTCCCGTTGTCGCGTCGATTTTTGAAATGAAAGCCTGCAGATTTCCTGAAGATGTCAATAAATGACTGTCAAAATAAACAGAATCCCACATGAAACCTGTGAGATACAAATTTTCCGAATCATAACAGGCGATGTCATTCCCATAGTTATTGGCATTGCCTTTTGCCGATTTTGCCCAGATAACCTCGCCGTCAGTATTCAATTTTACGATGAAAAGATCTGAGCGCGCAGAGGGCCCTTCAAGCAAAAACCTGCCAAATTTTAAATCTTCCAGGTAGTAACCGGTTATATAGATATTACCTGCGGAATCAGATGCAATGGCGTTTGTCGCGTTTTGACCTTCTCCGGTAAAGGCCTGAGACCATAAGATCTGACCACTGGTGTCGAGTTTCACCAGGAATATATCATAGTTCCCCGGATTACTCGTGAAAACAGAGTCTTCGATTTTAAGGGTATCACGGAAATTACCTGTAAGAAAGAGATTTTGTGATTTGTCGGTACAAATGCCTCCGCTCCAATCTCCTTGTTTACCTCCGAAGTTTTTAATCCATTGTACTTTTCCTGACGGGTTTAATTTTACCAGGAAAATTTCTTTATCACCATTTGATTTTATTTTTAGGCCATCAATTTGGAATGAATCGGCAAACTCACCGGACACATAGATATTTCCCCCGGAATCTGTAATTATATGACGGCCTGATTCAACACCGTAGTATTCCCCGGTACTTCCAAAATGAGAGATCCATTGGATATTTTCCTGGCCGGATAGTTCAGTCAGCATAAGTCCCAGCCATACTGTAAGTAACAGGGATTTCATTGTTCTCTTCTGCTAAAGCATATCAATGAACCCATAGGCCTTGACCCGTTTTCTGTCCCATTAAAATCCAGCTTTTTGATATAGACATTCGTTGAGGGATCCCATTCAAAGAGAATACCAAGGTTGTACAGTCCTCCTTCACGGGTCATTCCATAAAACTTGCCGTTATTGGCGAGACAAAGATCAGAACACGGACGTTTTCCCTCATTCTGAATTTCAAAATTTTTGATTATTTTAAGTTTTCCGCTATCCCTGTTAAGATTGAAAACACAACCACTGTTATATTTTCCACCTTCAGAAGTCATCCCATAGAATTCAGGAGATTGTCCAATTTAAGGTAAGTGGCATGCAATGAATAAGCAAACCAAAAGGAGGGCTATCCGTTTCGTTTTCATGGGTGTCAGGGTGTTGTTTGCAACAAGATAGTGAATCAAACAACCCGGTGATAAAGAAATTGATAAGGGGCTATCAATCTGTGACAGGAAAGCGACAGAAATAGATAACCCCTGGCTTAGGGGAATTGGGAAGAGCTCCTATATGCTTGATTATCCTTTGTTTTTGGAATCAAATTCCACCATCCACTCAATACCGAATTTATCCCTGAACATTCCGAAATAGGTACCCCAGGGACTTTGCTCCATGGGCATTTCCGCCTGTACACCCTTTGAAAGTCCGTTAAATATTTTATCAGCTTCTTCCTTGCTTTCGGTCCCTATAAAAATCTTGCTCCGGGTTTCATTTTCATTATGCTTTCCCAGTTGCTCCGGAGTGTCGCTTCCCATTAACACATTGTGTTTGCCAATGGGCAAAGCGATATGCATAATTTTTTCCGCTTCCTTTGGATTGTTGGGGGCGCCTTCAAAATTCATATCCTTGAAGCGAACGAGTGAAGTAAATTCACCACCAAAGACAGATTTGTAATGTGTAAATGCTTCTTCCGCATTTCCGTTAAAATGAATGTAGGGATTAATCGATGCCATGTTTTTTATTTTTTCAGTGGTTGATTGGAAGGGATAACGTTTCAGGGTAATAATGGTTGACTGGTTTGAATTATTTTGTCTGCCGTATTACACATTCGGCACCATCCGTTGACCACAAAAGCGCATGTCAAGTTTGAATACATTTAGCTTTGTTTTCTGCCTGTTTTACTTTAGATAACCAATAATGATTATGGGATTTGAATTTTCATTTATAATAGATGCGATTTGTTTAATTTGGTCATTGTTGATATGATCAGCAGCCAATGCCTGATTTTTAAAATCATAGGCATATGTAAAATCAATCAGAACCCTGTCATCATGATAATATCCAAGCTTTGGCCAAAAAGGCAGACCACCCAAATCATTGGTGAATTTACCGTGATCTAATTTAAAAGTATTCCCTTTCTTTTTGTCATATACAAAATTTATAGTTGAATCGGAATACATTCCCTGAATCAATCCAATTAAAATTAAATCCTTTGTTTCACCTAATTCTTTGATTCTGTATTTCTGATTGGCGTCTCCAAAATCTGTCTGTGGATTCCAAACCGGATCTGGTTCCATGGCCAGGTTCCCTATGTTAAAAATAGCATAAGGAACCAATTTATTGTTGATTAAGGAATAAAGTGTATCCACCCCATGCTCTTTAAATCGGATTGTATTTTCAAACTTATACAAGGGAGATTTAACGATAGCGAAATTGTTCGTTCTTTTATGGTAATTTTTAAATGTTTTAACGATCTCTCCATTCTTATCCATTATATAAAGACTTAGATCGCATGATGAAGGTTCTTTAGGGGTATTTGGTACGTTGCAGGCTAATTTTGCAGAATCGGTAGTAAAGAAATTAAAAGAAGGATATTTCATTCTGAAGGACCTGACATAATTTCCATTAAAGCTAAAAACATGAAATTTATCGATTAAATCCAGGGTATAGATTAATTTTTGCCTGTCATCAATACAAAAATGCAAAACATTTAAGTATTCACCCGGGCCTCGTCCCTGCCTGCCTATTTTGCTGATAAACTTACCTTTCCTGTCAAATTTATATATACACTCAAAATCGCTGATAAACATGAACGAATCGGAAAGCATTATTTTGTCGACCTTTTTTAGAAGACAATCGGGTGAAGTTTCCAACCTGATGTATTCCACACGCTCAACCAGATCGCTCATGTTGTATGAAGATACATGTTCCATAGCGCTACCGATATCAACCAGGTAAGGAGTCGAATTCTTTATCCCGTTATCCGGTGTGGTAGAATTCTTTTTACAGGAATTTAAAAAGTAGATAATAAAAATGGCAGTTAAAATCATGTAAATTTCTGTATACATGATTCTCGGATTTGTTTTTGTTATCATTGTTATTTTTTTAGATGGGTTTTAACGCTGGTCTTCTATGCCATCCGGGACAAATAGTGGCAAAGCCCCTTGCAATAAGACTTAGAAACTATAAAATATATATAATCCTAAATCAAAAATATTATCGAAATAATCATTCGAAGGAATATAAACATCACCGGTCAGCCCGATTCCGATTGAGTTATTTATATTTATTATATAGTTACTGCCTAAACTAAGACTCAATCCGGCAATGACGGGCACCTCCGAAGTATACGTTTTTTTACTGTAAGATTCGTTGTCTTTAAAAATTTCCCGAGTTGAATGGATCTTGTTATTCAGGCATATTTTGGCTTTTAAACCCACTTCAGCGAATGGACGAATACGACCGTATGAAAAGTTATACAGGACTGATAATGGTACATTAATCGACGAAAGATTCATTTCAGTCCGGTTCTGTAAGGTATAATTTGAATTATCCGATTCAAAATCTTCACGACCTGTCAGGATCACCATATCTATATTACTGAGATCACATTGTTTCAGATAGATTTGTTGGTCGGCTCTTTCATAGATCAGGCTAAATTTCAAATCAATAATGTTTGATGGGAGTTTTCGCTGGATTGAAATACCAATAAAATTATTAAGAACTGACCGGGTGCTTTTATTCATTTTATGGTAACTAAAAAAGGGTTCATAGGCGATAGGATCATTACCGATTATTTGCTTACTCACCGAGGTTCCGATAAAGAGGCTAATAACATTTCTGTTTCTTGTTTTGAAATTTTTATCGGTAACAGGAGAATCTCCATTATACTTTGCCATAAATGTGATTATTTCATTATTGTCAAAGTTCAGACGTTCTATACCGGGATAGTAACTGGTATCGGATACACATTCTTTCAGCTGAATCTTATATGATTCATTATTCTGTATGTATCTTTTGCCGTTCAATTCAATTATCTTTTCTCCTCCAGAAAGCTTGGTGACTTGTCCCAAATTACTTTTGACGTATAAATTATCTTTATAAGAATACAGATTTGATTTACCTTTCGTTATGAGGTTGAAAAAGGTCATTTTACCATTATATTCCAGAGAATAAAAAGTCATATTATTACCAATACAGTATTGTTTTATTTGATCCGGTTTGAAGAATAAAACCTTCTTTGAATTCTGAGGGATAAAATTACAGCGATTTGAATTTCTTGTACCAATATATTCCTGGTTTCCTTTAATCGTATCACTGTTGCTTTTTATAATATAACCTTCGTACGAAGTTATTTGTGCAAATATTGAATTACATATAAGTAACACAAATGTAAAAGTCAGGGAGTATTTCATAAAAATTTGTTTGAAAATGTAAAGCTGTAAACCGGTGATTCTGGTTTCGGCAAGTGATTTAGCTTCATTAAAGTTGTAGATGAATTTTCAGCTAATTATTAATATAATTCTTTAATTCTGTAGTACCATCCATATTGATTCCACTATAAGAAGATCGTATAATTCCAATGTGTTTTTGAAATACATAAGCGTCATGCAGGCCGATAACATAACCCGGATTAATTGTTAATGTAATTTCTTGTGCAGTATCATTAGAAGTTTTATGTTGATTAAATCGGATTATGGCTTCGCCGTAATGAGCATTATTAACAGTATCTCACCAGCTGGTATCATTTAACTCTGTAAATAATAAGTCGATAACATAGTGTAAATAAAAACAGAATTACTATCAATGACCAACGATACTTTATTATATTGGGTGTTATAATAATTCTGGCCAAATTTTTTAGCAACAATATGTCTTATTAATTTTCCCGGGCCCGGAGTAATGGAATCCATTGTCGTATCGCAATAACTTTCATCAATACTGTCAATTACATCATCATATAGACAAAAGATCTTTTTATATATCCAGGTATCATTTGTATCCAACGGGAAATAGGAATTGCCATAAAGATCTGTTATGTAATCGTTTAAAATAATTGGGCTATTTTCCGGTTTTTCACAGGAGAATAAAACCGGAAGTAACCCTAATACCATAAATCTAAGTTTTTTCATAATGACCTTTGCTATGATCGGTTGTTTTTATGAATGGGTCTAAAATCCGGATCGTGATACTTATTTTTCCATTTAGTATCCCCGGCCCATGGATTGATAAATCGATTCGTGAGGTCAGAATTGTGTGACTCTTTGCTGTGCAAAGTTATTTCCTTTTATATATAATATCTCTTAAACCCAGAAATGGTTTTTCAATAGCATATGACATTGTTACACCTAATGATATGGAAACAATCAAAAACAGTATGAAATAATATTGCTGATTGCAATCCATCAATCTGACAATCTTTTCAGACATCAGATGCCACAAGTAAATAGAATATGAATGAATCCCAATGAAACAAATTATCATAAAAGGAATTTTGGTTATTGGCAAAAATATCTGATTACTGATCTTGAAGGCATTTAGACTGAATAAAACTAATAAACCAAAACCTAAATTGACTGTGGTGAGTCCTATGGTATTCATAAAATAGCTTCCTCCTGAAAAAAAGAAGACAGGACTAATCAAGATGGACGCAAACACAAAAAACCAATATTTGCATTTAGAAAATAATTTGTAGAAGTCGGTAAAGTAATATAAATACGAAGTTAATACTCCAATCAAAATCCCATCCATTCTCAAATGTGTCGCTGTGAATGAGAAAAAAAGCTTATCTCTGTTTTGATAGGATATATAGAATCTCATCAAAAACGAAAGGATAAGCATGCAAATCAAAAAATAACCAATGAACTTTTTGTTTTCAATGAGCTTTGTCCTTATACAAATCAAAATAAACAAAGCCAATCCAATATAGAAATGCTCCTCAATAGCCAAAGACCAAGTATGATGCCAAATACCTCTTCTATAACTTTGAAGATAAAATATCTCATTTAATACTTGACTCAAACTATAAAAGCCTTTAGTTTGGATATAGTTTAAAACGATAGTAATAAAAATAAAAAAGTAAAAGGGTGGATAAATCTTAAATCCTCTCCTTACTAAAAATCTAGTTATATCAACTTTCTGATAATCTAAATACTCCTTAAATACGAGACCTGCAACTAAAAATCCACTTAAAACAAAAAATAAATCAACACCGATCCAACCAATATCAGATATAATATTACCACTACTAGCATGTCGAAATATTACCAGTATAACAGCTATTCCTCTCAAAAAATCTAATCCTTTTATGCGCATTTAATTAATTTAAGTAACAGTAAATCCCGCACAACCGGGCATTGCATATGACCTGATGTTGTGAACAGCATTATTACTACCGCCGTATCGCAGTGGAGGAGGGGTTGGGTTAACCACTTATGGAGAGCAAACAATCCCGGCATAGGACCAGAGGGCTCATGTGACTCTGCTGAAAAAATTTGTACATGGATGGTATGGAGTCGTGCTCACCATACCAAGTGTCGGGTTATTGTTTCTACTGTTTTAGTATTTTCTTAGTAATATTTAATCCATCCCCAAAAATGTTTATTATGTATATTCCTTTTGAATAGCCACTAAAATCTAACTTGTCTGTTACAAGACCATTTTGAATATTTAGTTTCCTATTGATGATATTTGAACCATTTAGGTTATATACTCTTATATATAATACAGCATTAGAATTAATTCGCATTACTAAATTTATTGCACCATCAATTGTTGGATTCGGAAATAATAATAGGTCTTCTTTTTTCAGAAACTTCTCAATTGAACTTTGAACTATTGTTGTGTCAATCCATTTTACGCAGTCGCCTTCTTTAATATTTACACTAAATGTTCCTATAGTATCTACCAACATATAATTTTTATTTCCATTTTGTATAGAATCACCATTTAAGTACCATTGATATTTGAAATAATCTCCCTGATTAACTAATAATGTATCATTTGAGAGATTAAGAAAAGTATTTGGCAGTTTTGAAAAATGAATAATTACTTCTTTACTCCAGCTTTCAACTCCATTTATGGTTTGTGTAACATATAAGGTATCTGTTTCAACCAGTTCATTATTAAAGGTATTTCCTTCATAAAGCAATTCTTTCAGGAATTTATCACCATACCATCTAATATTCGTACCAATAGCTGATATTTCATCAAATTGTTCTCCTGAACATATAAAATTTAATCTTTCAACCTTAGGTCTGCTGGGTCGCAAATTGGTAGTTGAATTAGTTTTTAGTTTTGCTATACCAACAGATGAAGGCCAATCATCAATTCCATCTCCAATGAAGTTTATTATCTGAGAATACCCAACAATATATGCATTACCAAAATTATCAATACCAAGGCCATGACCATATTCACTAACTGAGGTTTGGTATAGCTTATTAAACTGCAAGTCTCCATTCCTGTCATATTTCTCTACATAAAAATCCATTTCTGTTCCACCATAGTTTCCGAAGGATTCACCAATCAGATAAATATTGTCGTCTGAATCTGTAATAATATCCCTGGGAGATCCTGTACCTCCATGATATGTATTTATAATTTTTGCCCATTCAATATTTCCATCAAAATCATACTGCGCTATTAACGGACTACCATCATTTCCTCCTGCAGTTTTCGTGATAACTATGCCATTTCCAAAATCCATTTCAGAAGTTGAAACGACAGTACTAATTAGAATACCATTTCTATTCAAAGTTATTTGTGGTATTGAATTAGTTTTTCCTATCGGTGTTTTTGCCCATTGAACAATACCAATAGATGAGATTTTTGTTACAAATGTTTGTTCTCCCCACTGCCAATTATTTTCAATTTTAATATCATCAATCATTAACGAATCACATTCGAAAGAGCCTGTTAAATATATTGTTCCCATGCAATCCACAGCAATATCATTGCCCTGACATCCATTTGAATTACAACCCATAAATCGTTTAGTCCAAATAGGTACCCCATAAAAATCGATCTTTGCAACAAAAGTGTTGCCTCCATTTTTACCTGTAATATAAACATTATCGAACTGGTCAATAGCAACATCATTTCCTTGTCCGTAATACTCTTTGTTGAAATCACAAAACCATAACTCGTTGCCTGTTGAATCATATTTTGAAACGAAAATTTTTCCATTTCTTCCACCTGTCAAATAAATGTTTTTATCATCATCTATACATACTCCAATACCATAATCATATGTACTACCTGTTTCAATATGTTTTAACCATTCAATATTGTGCGCAGAATCCATACGGCATAAAAATATGTCAGAATAATAATCGTCATCAGTGTATAATGAAAAAGTGTCTAATCTTAAGCCTAATTCGTAATAACCAGCGATAACAACATTACCTTCATGGTCAACAGCGATATCAGTGTCCTCACTATATTGAGGGTTTCCGGAGGCTTTTATTCCCCATACCCAATTTTGAGACCAGGCTTCTGTTGTAAATAAAATCAAAAATGCTATAAATAAAATGTTTTTCATATGTAGTAATGTTCTATTTAGTATCACGCAATCTCCGCTGTTATAAGCTGTTGCCATTTCAAGCGCTTTCAGCTTGTCCGCCCTGCACTGCCCCCGGCAATAGACGTCAGCAAAAGCATCATTGTCTTTTATTCCAATATTCCATGAGTCTGTCTGTCTTTTAAAATGGCATACTGTTGTTAGGAACCGTGTTTATTAAATTATGATTTTGAAGGGAAAACCATCTATTTGAAAAATGTAAATACCACTATTAAGGTTGTATAGTGGAATTTGATAATCAGTGTTTTCAGGAGTAAATTGTCCAACCAAATATCCACAAACATTATAAATTAGTACAGTCTTAATAATACTTTCGCTGCTAATATAAAGTATTTTTCCTCTTAATGGATTTGGATATAATCTGATCTTATTAAATTCATTGTCTTCCAATTTGTTTATCGGGCCTGAATAATTACAATCAAGTCCCAATTTATTGTAGTATTTGACTTCATCATTTTGTTTAAAACATAACAAATTATAATCTCCGTATGCATAATTCAATAATCCTTTATTAGACCCAATCCCTTCAATCCATTCAACAGTATCTTTTTCAGGATTATCTTCAATCCAATTAACACGAAAGTCCAAAAATTTAATTCGAAGTCTTTTAATACCCATATATACAACACTATCAATATCTATAACCTGTGAGCTGTATAAGGTATCTTTAATAATTTTATCACCCTCAGGCAAATGATATATTCTTTCATATGTTGAGTTGAAAACGGAATCTTTTTTAATTGTAAAATCATAAAGTAAAACTTCTGTTGAATCATCTAAATATGATAAAAGACTAAATATCTTTTTATGGTTTTCTTCCTCACGTAGGAATCCGGAAATATAGCTTTCAGAACTCGAATCATTATTCCGTTTAGTTGTTTCAATTACTTTGTTGTATACTTTACCATTGATTAAAGTATCACCTCCTATCCTGCAATTAAAATTTTGATAAAGTTTCCCTTCACAATTTGTACTTTTTTTGCATGTAGGCACCAATACTTCCAAATAGTTCCATGAATTATTTGTATCAATTATCTGACAATTTCCTTCAAAACTAAAGAGTAGTAAAAATAGTAAAGACCTGATTGTTTTCATGATGTTTAGGTTGTAGATGACTGCAAAAAGGGCTAACGCTCCCGACGGTATACGCTGTTGCCGTTTGGGAGTGCTTACTGGTCGGGTGAAGCCAACGCACAAACATTAGCACCCCGCACGGCCGGGCAATTGCGTATGACCAGCTGTTGTGAACAGTTTTATTATTATTTAATGAAAAATACAGCAGCAATTACCGCTAATACAAATGCACTTATTAAAACATATGAAATTATATGTCCGAAATTTAGCGTCCAACCTAATGATGGTAATCTTTTCGGTACTAAAATTCGTGGATCTTTACGATTAACATAAAACGTTCCCTTCCAATTGAAGGGATTATTACTCATTGAATAGAGTATCTCCTTTTCAAGTTTTAGACTCATTTCTGTTATTGATTTTATTGAACGTTTTTCTCTCTAAAAATTGTTCACAACTTATTTATAGAAGCACATTATATACTACTATACACCGAAATTGGATGCTTTGGAGCATATTTTGTAATTCTAATTTCTGGATATCATTTATGATTTTGTTCACTTCCGGGTGCGCACAGCGACCGTCAGTCCCATTGCTTACCTCTACCTCTTTTTCCTTATCGCCCCCACTGAATTGACTGGCAGTTTCTTATGTAGATTACGAAAGATAACAAAAATATAACCACAAAGACACGAAGACACTAAGAATTTTTTTAACACGAGGAACACGAGGAGCACGAAGCACGATGCTGGATACTGGATCCGGATTCAGAAACTGAATGTCGCTCGGGGTCCCTAAAGTCCCTAGAGTCCCTAAGGTCCCTAGAGTCCCTGAAATAACACAGAACAAGGAACACCGATTTATGATTTAAGAAGACTTGAAAACACCGAACACCGATAAGTTACAGTTTACGAATTAGGCATTGTTACCCGGTCGCTGAGCTTGCCGAAGCGTTGTGGTAATAAAAATGGAATTACAGTTTCACAATTTTTCCTGATATAATTTCGGCACCTCTTTGAATATGCAGGATATAAAAGCCACTTTTAAGGCCGTATAAACCTAATGTTTCATCATTTTGCATTTGTGTCTTTTCATAAACTATTTTTCCATACATATCAGTAATCCATAGTTTATCTATATCACCTGTAATATTAATCCTCAACTCACCATTGAATGGATTAGGATATACACTAAAAATAGATTGGTCAGATTCTCTGACTGCTGTAATTTCTGAGGATAAGTCAAAAATATAGGCAGCACCACTGTTAGATGCCAGATAATCGTCGGTAAGAGATCCGACAATAGCACTAGAGCCGTCCATAGAAACAGATGAACCGAAATGCTGAATCGGAGCTCCATCTGAAGCTAAAAGCATTTTAGTTTCTGTTGCATTAACCCAGCCCGATCCTGGTTTTTTAAAAAGATAAACACTACCCATACTGCCATGAAATTGCGATGTGATTATCAGTAAATCACCTGAGACTGCAACGTTCTCTCCAAAATTATCGTCAATAGCACCGTCTGAAGATTTCAGCTTTGCGGTTTCCGTCATATTTTTCCAACCGTTTGCCGGTTTGGTAAAAACATAGGCTGAGCCGGAATTATTTCCATTATCATCATCATATAATGCACCGACAACAATTGTATTGCCTGAAATTCCAACCGAAATACCAAAGAAATCTTCGGGCGCGCCATCTGAAGGTAATAATTTGGCAGTTTCTGTCATATTATGCCATCCATTAACCGGCTTCTTAAAAAGATACGCCGATCCGGAGTTACTGCCGCTATCATCATTTCGGGGTGCTCCAATCACAATATAATCATCAGAAACAGAAACCGAACCAAAACGATCGTCTATCGCCGCATCTGAAGCCGTTAATTTTGCTGTTTCAGTCATTGTACTCCAACCTTCTGCAGGTTTTACAAATACATAAGCTGCACCGGATCTTTCGCCTGAATCGTCATTCCCATTCGCTCCGATTACTATGCAATCCCCTGAAATGGCAATCTTATGTCCAAAAAAATCACCTGCTGCTGCATCTGATGCAGTTAGTTTGGCTGTTTCCGTCATATCTTTCCAGCCATCCGAAGGCTTTACAAAAACGTAGGCAGATCCTGATCTATCCCCGTTATCATCATCATCAGGAACACCAAAAACAATACAATCACCTGATATCGCCGAGAAATAACCAAAGTAATCATATTCACTTCCATCAGACGGAGTGAGCTTTGCGACCTGTTGCCATATACCCTCATTTTTATGGAAAACATAAGCAGAACCCGAAAGCTGTCCGTTGGTAATATCACCGGTTGCCCCGACTACCATATAATCACCTGAAATGCCTACCGATTCTCCAAAATAGGCTTCAGGTGCAGGATCGGATGCGAATATTTTCTGAGTTTCAAATAACTGTTGTGCCTGTATCCTGTAATACGGAGCCATCAACAGAAGCATACAAAGAATAGATTTATTTTTCATATGGTAATAGATAAACTTTAGTACTTCTGAACTTAAGTGTGTTACTGCAACAATTCATTTATCTTCCCTGCAATCACTTCCAGTCCACCCTCATCAAATCCAACAGCCACATACACAACTTTGCCCTCCTTATCAATCAGAAAATTCCGGGGGATTAATTCGGTGGCAAAGAGGGAATACACCTTCTTTTCAGGATCGATGCCGGTGGAGAAAATGATGCCTTTCTTTTTGAGATCCTCGGTCTTTTTCTTCACCACTTCGGGTTTTTCGCCACGGGAAACAGGAAGAAAAACGAAATCTTTGCCTTCAAAGGGCTTCAGGATCTTATCAGGGATTTCATTGAATTCCATCAGGCACGGGGCACACCAGGTAGCCCAGAAATTCAAAAGGACAACCTTACCTTTCAGATCCGATAGTTTTATTTGTGTTCCGTCAAGCATCGCGATTGTTACATCCGGTGCCATGTCGCCTTCATGTATCAATGTGGATTCTTTTATCCTTCTTTCATTTTCAGCCTCTTCTTTCTGTTCCTTCGCTGCAATGCTGTCAGCTCCTGCTTCTCTCGCTTTCATTTCGTCATCGCTATACAATTCAATTATGGCCACAAATCCTTTTTCGCTTGTGCCTTTTGTCATCGATTTGATCCGGTTGGCGGCAGCCATCTCCTGGACGTAGTTTTCACTAACCTCTTTATCATTTACGATGTAGATGATTTTGTTCTCATTTTGTTGTTGCTGGGCAGTGAGGGTGGAAAAGGTGAGGAGGGTCAGAAGGGTTAAAAGGATTAGTTTCATGAGTGGTTCTGGGGCTAAAATTAATGGATAAAGCGTGGTTACAAACCAGGGTTGCGGTTATAAAGTTAATATTTCAGGCGGAAATGCAAAGTACAATTCGGGTTAACTCAGGATGATTTATTGGAAATCAGGCAGAGCCTGATTGCATAGGTTCGACTAAGCCAGAGCCTTAGCCGAACGGGGCTACAGCCTACAGCCTATAGCCTACAGCCTGTACTGGTAATGCCCGATGATCTTATAGGAAAACAGGCAGTCTTCCAGCACCTGGCCTCTGCCGATGTTGTGAACTACGAGGTATCTTTTGCCATCAGACGATTTGCGGTTCACCACAATCCCGATATGGGTTACAGCGCCGCCGAGATTCCAGCAGACAATGTCACCTGGAATATAATCGCCCGGATTTGCGGTTACCGGTTTTATGGTTCCAAAGCGGGTAAAAAAAACCATTAGGTTCGGAACCCGGCGGTGATCAATGTTTTTATCAGTCCGGTGCAATCCCCACAATTTCGGATACACGCTGAAATGAGCCGCCATGTCTTCATGCACCTCTTGCTGCAGGTCAATTCCCAGTTTTCGATAGGCCCGGATCACCACATCGGTACAAACGCCTTTATCCGGAGGCACATCGCCGTTGGGATAACTGATTGTGAAATAGCGCGAATCATAATTCACATGCTGACGGGTTAATTCGATGGCGGCGTCGGAGAGGCGGGAATAGAAATTATCCTGGCAATATGCATTGATTGAAAACCAAACGAATAAAAGGGATGCCGGGAGGAATTTCATAATGTTTTTTTGAGACGTCGTAGAGACGCGATTCATCGCGTCTCTAGGATATTGTGAATCGTGAGTTAAAACAACGCTGTCAGGTCTTTCGGACGCTGACAGGTTGGATCCGGGGTAAAACCTGACAGCGTCGCAGACCTGTCAGCGTTTTATGATTTTGAACTGGTGGCAAATAAACAACGCTGTCAGGTCCTTCGGACGCTGACAGGTTGATGATGGTTTAAAACGCATCGCATTCACGATATGCCTGCAGGAGCCGTTCTTCACCGGCTTTGCCGTCGAGGCTTTTGCCGTGCTCCATGCACAGAACGCCCTGGTAGCCTTTGTCGTAAATGTGTTTGAAGATATTCTTATAGTTCATCTCACCGGTTGTAGGCTCATTGCGTCCAGGGTTATCGCCGATATGGAACGCAGCAATCTCGCTCCATGCCGCATCGATATTCGGAATAATGTTTCCTTCGGTGATCTGCTGATGGTACATATCTTCCACGATCTTGCAGACAGGCCTGTTTACCGCACGGCATATAGCATAAGCCTGGGGTATGCCGGTAAGGTAAAGACCCGGGTGATCATGCAGCGTATTCAGCGGTTCAAGAACCATGGTGAGTCCTGCCGGTTCGAGAATATCACAGCACATCCTCAGGTTATCGATGATGTTGGCCATCTGGATATCCCTGTGAAGCCTTTCATCATACCTTCCCGGAACCACAAGCGCCCATTTTGCACCGGTGCGTTTTGCCAGTTCCACGCCTTCCTTCATTTTAGCGCTCAGCATCTCCTTAACTTCCGGATTGTTCAGCACAAAGGATGTAACCGAGAAGTCGGCGTACAATACAAACGGACCGAGGTCCATATTGTATTTCTTCAGCTGGGCTGCTATTTTCTCCTGGTCGGCTTTGGGTCTTCCGGGCAATCCGTTGTCGAACATAGCCCGGAAGCCCTGTTCGTGGCAGTAAGTAATGTTATCTAGCGGGTCCTTTCCGGCATGCTGCTCAAACATGTCCATATACGGGGCATATTTCAGCCTGAAAGGTGTCTCGGCATAGGCCGGGGTCTTCGGACTGGCTGCAGACCAGGCTGCAGGGACGGCCATGGTGGCCAGCCCTGCTCCTGCTGCTTTTTTCAAAAAGTCTCTCCTGTTTGCTTTCATACATTATGACTGTGAACCAGGAACATATGCTTCACCGGCAATAGGTACGGTCTTGGAAACATCTACGGGACCAAATGCATATACCTTGGGACCCAGTTTCAGATCGGAGTTCATCATTTCATCCATGGTGACTTCTTTCCCGGTATAAGCTGACACACGTCCCATGATAGCAACAAGTGTGGACATCGCAGTGTTCTCGGCTTCATTTATTGGTTTACCGGTGCGGATTGCAGTCACAAGGTCAATATGCTCCTGGTCGTAAGGACTGATCTTCACTTCAGTGCCGGGCTGACCATTTTCACCCATCGGGTATTCATACTTCCATAGTTCGGTTCCGCTGAGGTCAAGGATGCTGTTCTGGCAGTTTGTAGAACCTGTTGCACCCTGTATCCTTTCGGATACGTTATTTGCACAGCCGTTAATCTGGCGGCACATGCTGTGCATATGAATTCCATTGTCGAATGTGAAATCAACACTGAAATTATCATACTGGTCGCCTGTTACACGACGAAGCCTTGATCCAAATCCAACGGCTTTAACCGGGAATTTGCCGGTGAACCAGTGAATCACGTCAAGGTTGTGTACATGCTGTTCCACAATGTGGTCGCCTGAAAGCCAGCACCAGTTCACCCAGTCGCGGATCATGTATTCCATTTCATTCCATTTGGCATCTTTATCTCTGTGCCACAGTTTTCCACCGTTCCACCAGCAGTTTGCCGAAACGATTTCGCCAATCATGCCTTCGGCCACATTTTTATAAGTAGCTACATAATCGCGCTGGTGACGGCGCTGTGTTCCGGTTACAACCGAAAGACCCATGCCTGCTGCCTTACGAGCGGTAGCAATAACTGAACGGGCTCCTACCGGGTCAACGCAAACCGGTTTCTCCATGAAGACATGCTTTTTGGCATTCACAGCGGCTTCAAACTGATCCGGCCTGAAATGGGGAGGCGTAGCCAGAATCACAATGTCAACACCAGAATCAATAACTTTCTGGAAGGCATCAAAACCCACAAAGCACATTTCATCGGCCACCTCATTGTTCTTCTGCTTTTTCAGCTCCTCACGGCATGAGTCAATCCTGTCCTGCAATACATCGCCGAGAGCTGTAACTTTCAGATTCGGTCCTGCATTCAGGAAATTAATGGCAGCACCGGTGCCCCTGCCACCACAACCGATCAGACCGGCCTTCAATTCCGGGCCATCGGGTGCCTGGTCGAGGAATGTCATTACTTCAACTGTCTTCTTCGTCTTTCCTTTTTCAGATGAGCATCCCGATAACAGTGTAGGGAATGACAGTGTTGTCAGACTTGCAGCTGCTGCGGTGGTGCCAAGGAAATTTCTGCGTGAAATCCCTGTTTTCATGGAATGATTATTTATTGTTGGTTAAAATTATGTATGTATTCAGGAAACGCCCCCTGGCGTTTCTTTTTACTTTTTTCCTGTAGACGGATCGAAATCGCACACAACCCTGAAACCGACGTAAAAACAATCGGAGTACCACCAGATGCTCTTCGGCATCTGAGGATCAGTGTGAAGCCAGGCATCGGTACGTGTATAACTCCTTGCGGCGCAACGCAGCATTCCTGCAGCATCCTTGTAGGATCCCCCTCTCACCACATGCTCCGTTCCGGTTGCCGGTCCTTTCGGATTCACAACCAGGTCGCCTTTATACTGGCTGTAAGCATCGGCCTGGTACCAGTCGCTGCAGAATTCAGCTACATTGCCCAGCATGTTTTTCAGACCGAACGGATTCGCGGCCACAAATTCAGGAAGCTGGGTCTTGGCGCGGCTGTTTTCGGCATACACCACATAGGTGTTGATTACCGAAGTGTCATTTTTGGATATTTTAGCCCTGAAGCCGGATTTCTCAAATTTTGAGGGGTCTCCCTTAAAGAAATAGGGCTCTTTTGTGCCGCCCCGTGCGGCGTATTCCCATTCCGCTTCGGTGGGAAGCCTGTAATTCTTGCCTGTTACTGAGGACAGCCACCTGCAGTATGTTTCAGCTGCATGATAACTAATTGAAATGGCCGGTCGTTTTCCTTTCCCCCATCCCCGGTCGGGCTGTCCGTAAGGCGGAGTGGCGCCGGTTATGGCATCGGTTTTAGTCTTTGAGGCTCTCAAACCTTCAGTGTCCGTGCTTCTTCCTTCGCCTGATGTCTGGGCATAAAATGCAAGGTATTCATCCCATGACACCTCAATTTCAGCCATGTAAAATGAATCGATCTTCACTTTTTTCACCGGACCCTCGTCGGCATTGCGGAAGGGCTCATCTGACTGTGATCCCAAAGAGAACGTTCCCCCGGGAATAGCAATCATATTGAAAGAGACTGTTGATCCGGGAATTTTCTCGGTGAAATTTCCGAAACCGGATACAGGCGTCGGTGTAGCGTATTTTTCGGCATTTGTGACACTGGCAGTGAAGCCTGTATTACCACCGTGTACATAGCCGGCAATAAAATGGCCGGCGTTAAGATGGCAGTTGATGCACTGCAGGTCGGCCTGTTTGTCTTTGTAGTTTGTATAGTATAAATGAGCTTCAGCGCCTTCCTTTGTAATTTCAGGAGGGAACAGGTTTTTATGGCAGTTAATGCATGAAGAATTATACACATGACTACGGGCATACTCAAGCTGACCTTTTTCTTCCCAGTTAAACGAAGCTGAATCTTTTGTCCATTTTGACCATACGTCACGTGCCCCTGTTTTTATCTTGGCAGCGAGATAGCCCTGTCCATGAGGTGGCAGATGGCAATCGGTGCAGTTGGTCTGTGTTCCTGATTTGGAAATGTAGTGCATCGACTGCATCCACGAAGAAGTGGCCTGCGGGTGGATATGACACGAAGCACAATATTCATTCTCAGAAGTATGGCGGACCATATAGGAGCCCGAACCGAAAAGCAACAATCCTGCCACCACACCCGGAATAAACCAAATCCAACGTTTTTTCATTTCTTAAGCCAATATGGGCTTGAAGATATGAAAAAAAAGGAAAGACGATACCGGAGATTCAGATTTTTGCGCTCTCAGCGGCGATGTTTCTGTCGACTTTTTTAATCAGTCCCTGGAGAACAGTCCCTGGTCCCACTTCATAAAAATGATCGGCCCCGTCGGCCAGCATATTCTTTACTGTCTGCGTCCATTTCACGGGGGCGGTGAGCTGTTTCTTAATGTTCTCGCGGATAACGGCAGGATCAGTTGACGGACTTGCCGTTACATTCTGGTATACCGGGCAGCGGGGTTTTACTATTTCAGCGGCATCAATTGCTTTTTCAAGGTCGAGGCGTGCAGGTTCCATGATGGGTGAATGGAAAGCGCCTCCCACAGAAAGTTTCAGTGCTCTTTTTGCTCCGGCAGCGGTTAATTTTTCGATGGCCTGGTCAATTCCTTCGATGGATCCTGATATCACGATCTGACCGGGACTGTTATAATTGGCAGGAACCACAATGGCGTTGATTTCACTGCAGACTTTTTCAACCACTTCATCATCGAGGCCGAGAATAGCCGCCATTGTAGAAGGCTGAATTTCGCATGCTTTCTGCATGGCCATAGCACGTTGTGAAACAAGTTTCAGTCCGTTTTCAAACGACAGTGCACCGGCGGCCACAAGGGCTGAAAATTCGCCGAGTGAATGACCGGCTGTCATATCGGGCTGGAATGCATCGCCCATCATTTTGGCAAGAATTACCGAGTGAAGAAATATGGCGGGCTGGGTAACTTTGGTCTGTCTCAGGTCTTCATCAGTTCCTGCAAACATGAGGTCAGTGATACGGAATCCGAGTATATCATTGGCCTTCTCAAAAAGTTCTTTTGCCTGGCTGTGATTATCATACAGATCTTTGCCCATACCTACAAACTGGGCACCCTGACCGGGGAATACATATGCCTTCATGGATGGTGAGTTTTTGATTTCGGGGACAAAAGTAATCAAAATCTTCCCATTGCCAGCATCACCAGCGAGCAGTCGTGCACAATTTTTATATTGTAACTTTCAAGCATTTCCTCGAATTCAGGACTTTCAGTGCCGGGGTTGAAGATTACTCTTTTCGGACGGAGGGAGAGCACGTAGTCAAAAATCTCACCCTGGTGATAAGGCGCCACATACATAAGCACCGAATGAACCTCGGGAATGGGAGGCTGTCCTGTTTGTATGGGAATTTCACCAATAAAACCCTTCCGCTTTCCTATGGCTACCACATCATAATTGTTTTTCACCAGCCGGGTGACAGCCTTGAACGAATAGCGCTCGGGATTGTCGCTTGCACCCAGTACAACCATTTTGCTCATACCTTTTTCTGAATTAAGGCCACTGCATAAGCGGAAATACCGCGTTCTTCCCCTACAAATCCAAGTTTTTCAGTAGTAGTGGCCTTTACCGAAACATTTTCAGTTGCGGAGCCCATCGTTTCGGCCAGTATTTTGATCATTCCGGGAATATAATCCTTTACTTTAGGCCGCTGCATACAAAGGGTGCAATCAATGTTTCCCAGTTCCCATCCTTTTTCAGCCAGCAGGTCCATTGTCTTTTTAAGCAGGATGAGGCTGCTGATATCCTTATAGGTATCTGAAGTGTCCGGAAAATGCACACCGATATCACGCAGCGCTGCTGCGCCAAGCAAAGCATCGCAGATGGCATGGATGAGCACATCGCCGTCGGAATGGGCAACGGATCCTTTACTATGAGGAATTTCGACTCCGCCAAGAATCAGCTTTCGGCCTTCGGCAAGCTGGTGCACATCATATCCGAAACCGATACGGACCGGCAGAGACATAGGAATTACTTTTTAAACAGGAATCCTATCGTAAACCTCATGGTGTTGGCCAGGGGATTGCTTTTTCCTGTAGTTGATATAAGATAAGAGTAATCAATAAAGAATACATTCAAACGCAGACCTATACCCAGTGCAAAGTATTTCCGGTTTCCCTTCATTTCACTTTCGTGAAAATACCCGCCGCGTATGGCAAACTGTTCACGATACCAGTATTCAAGTCCCACCGAATACATAATTTCTTTCATTTCTTCATTAAATCCGCCGGGGGCATCATAAAACGACTGGATCCAGCTTTGTGGCAGTGATGAAGGAGTGGGTTTCCCTGAAACGATTACACTGTCTTCATAAATCGGAGGGGTAGGAACCAGCAGTTTGCTGAGTTCAACCGAACCGGTAATTGAGTTATAATCATCCAATTGCAGGGTCTGCCTTATGCCGAGCCTTAATGTGGCCGGTATAAACTGTTTGTCGGAACCGTCAGTGTAGGATATCTTTGTACCCAGGTTCAGGAAACTGATACCCCATGCGAATTCACCCGGCAGAGAGCCGATGTCCATGGGTTTCTGGTAATAAAATCCAAGATCAGCAGCATAAGAGTAACCGGGATTATACTGTGCACCGCCAAAGCTTTTACCACCGTTTATATCCGAACGAATGAATTTCAGAGCAAGGGCACCTGAGAAATGTCTTGCCAGCAGTGTTGAATACCCGATATCTACCGAGAATTCATTGGGGTTGAATGTTCCCTGCTGTACCTGGTCTTCATCGGTTGCTGTAATTTCACCCATTGAAAAGTATTTGAGTGAGGCGCTGATTGCCTGCCTGTCGTCGAATTTATAGAATCCTGCCAGGTATAACAGGTTGATGTCATTTACAAGGGTCCTCAGCCAGGGAGTAAAGGAAGTAGTAACTCCGGACTTCTCTTTTATCTGGGCGTATTTGGCCGCGTTCCAGTTTTGTGAATTCACATCGGGCGATGTAGCCACTCCGAGGTCTCCAAGGGCGCCTCCGCGTGAATCAGGGGTAATGGTCAGGTAGGGTATAGTTGAATAAACCGGATTAAACGTTGTTTGCGCAGAAGCGCTCAATACAACAATAATTAAACAGCTAATAAGAATTAACCTTCTATAAATCATTCGTTTGAAAATTAAAGTTCACAAAGTTAAAAAAATTAACGTGGTAATACCTACACAGCATTAATAAACAACCAAAATTCAATTTTATTATCTGAAGACAACAAGTTTCTGGAAACTCTCGGCTGACATTCCTTTGTCGCTGGTTAACCTGATGCGGTAAGGATAAATTCCGGGTTTAATAAGGTTACCGTTTGAATCCCTGAGATCCCAAACCGGTAATGAAGTATTGAAACCAGTTGATTGTATCACCTCGGAATAGTTGTAGATGATCCGTCCCTGAAGGTCATAGACAGTTATTTCTGCAGTAATTTCTTCTGCAGGCTGGTTATGCTCAAAAGTAAATATTGTGTGATCGCGCGCAGGATTCGGGTAATTACCCAAGCGGGTTATCATCATCTCATCACCAGGAATCACCCTGAATTCAATAAATGCTTCGGATGAATTGTTGTAAACATCCCAAACCTTAAGAGTCAAAGAGTGCATGCCTTCGGAAAGACCGGTCATAGGGTATGCCACTGTGCCCGAACTGAAGTTGTTGAGATCACCCTGAAAATATTCGTTCATTATAACCGGGTTGGTTACATCCCCGTCAATTACGCCTGTAATGTCATGACCGATGCCGTTACCAATCGTATTGATTCCGCTCTCATCTGATATCAGGGCATAAATTACCGGACTCGTATTGGTTATTCCTTTATCGTTAAAATATTCATCGTTGAGATACAGGGAGATCTCAGGTCCTGTCACATCCTGTTCGGCATTCCGGTCGGTTCCGCCAATTACAATGCCGCTGAACTCACCTTTTGCGTCCTGGTTTTGGGTATCGGAGAAATAAATGATCCGCCCTTCTCCGTAGTTGTAGGTTATATCTTTGGGTACAACGAATTCAAATGTGAACCGGCCATTGGAAACGCTTGCCTTTCCCTTGTATAACAAGTCTTCACGTGTAGTGAATTGCATAGGCTGGGAGCTGACATCATTTGCAAGGGTTGTAATGGTTTTGGCTTTATCATACACCGAGGGGAAAATCAGCCCGTTGTATGACTGCATCAGCTGATGGCTGTTGTTTTCAATATGTCCGGTAACCATGATCCTTGAAAAAGCCTTTAGCGTATCAATGGGTTCTGTGACCGGCACATGATTCACTGAATCCGTCACGACATTGTATTCTGGAATTGCCAGTCGAAGGGCAGGATCACCGAGAAGGGTAAAATTGAGTTTGTTACGGCTGTCGTTCAGTACGTTTTTAGTAAGCCGTATTATGTCTCCGAGCCTGTAGTAATTTCCCGAAGCATCCCTTGTAAAGGCAATCTGGTAAAACCTTGAGTTCAGCGCATGGTTTTCATTCGAGTATACAATCCGGGTGGTTGTAATGAGCCCGATACTGCCACCCCGGGGATTGAGAATGGAATATTCACCTGCAGACGTACTTTCAGTAATGTTGCCATCGCCGTCACGTGTGAGATCGTCAAATCGGCTGAATTCGCAGGTTGCCGTCATAAATAGTGGTAACCGGTTGAAATTGGTAAGTGAGGAAAGGTCTTCACGCATCAGGATCCTTTCATCAGCAAGGCCCCCCTCTCCGCCATGACCGGTATAATTGAAAATCAACAGGCCTTTTTCAAAATTTTCGGTAAGGGTACGGTTCACATCGGGGTACCGGGTGCCTGATGAAGAAGAAACCTGTGGATAGGCATCCAGAAAGACTTTCTTTACGGCAAATTCAGGGTGATTGTTGTCAACCCATGTGGCCAGTTCGTTTGCCTGCGTCATGTGCAGGTTTCCGTCCTGATCGTCTGCAGCAAAAAGAATATTGTTCTGCCAGTCGCCCTTGTTTTTATTATTTGTATAGTTTTTTAATTTCCTGTAGATATTCATTGCCTCTTCTTCAGTCTTGACCGGCAGACGTCCGATTCCAAGATCAAGGCTGAAATCTTCCATCTTTGAAGTTCCCCCTTCACCTTCTCCGAGTATACCGAAAAAGTCATCCGAAACGTATGAAAAACTTGCATTCAACGAGTTTTCTGATTGGTAGGTCAGAATAAAGTTCGCATTTCCCGCCACATTCGATATATTATTATAAGACCCGTCGCCGACCAGCATCAGGTATTTCAGCCTGTCGTCACCGCTTCCCCTTTTGTAAATCATACGCGCAAAGTCGCGTATGGCGCTTATATCAGGGGCTCCTGATGAAAATTCGTTGTAAACCTGTTCGGTTGTGGCTACCGCAACTGACAGCCCGTCGAGATTTCTGTGAAATTCAGCAATGCTGTCGGCAGCCTGTATAAACAAAGGGTGGGTTATAATCAGCATCTGCGTGGATCCGATGGCATGTAAATTCTGGTTTGTCACGATTCCCACACCGGCCTGTTTTGAGTCGGTAACCGGTTTCTGAAATGCGGCTCCTTTTTTCAAGGCCACATATTCCCTGAGAATGTACGTGCTGTCGGTGAATGACAGCGTTGTGCCATTCAGTTGTGCCGGCACTTTAACAATGTTATACGGATCGGTCAGATCCCAGATCTCGGTCTGATCATTGCAATTTGCAAGGTTATAAGTGACTACACTATGAATGCCTGAATTTGTGCGGTCCCTGAAGAACATTGCATCGCCGCTGAGTACAAGCTGCCTGCGTGCATTTACAGTGATATAGTCAAGATAGCCCTCGTCATCGCCGGAAACCTGGTTATAGGAAACCCTTATTTTTACATTATCGCTGGTTACAGTTTTTGAAAAAAGTGTGTTTTTCTGATTACCATAAGAACCGGTCTTTATTTTCGGATCAACCGTATCCACCAGTAAACTGCCGATAACGGCATCATTCAGTGAAATAGTAAAAGTATTTTGTACACCCGACCGGCCGCAAACATTTATCCTGATTTTAACCGGTGTTGCAGTTACCAGGTTGGGAAATATAAAAGTGGTATCATAGGCTTTTAAATCCAGCCTTTCGCCAAACCATTGCCTGCCTGATTTCAGTACATTGTATTTATTCTTTTCATGAAATAAATAATCGTCAAATGACGTAACTACAGTTCCGGATGTGGCTGTTAATACATTTCTTTCAGCTATTGTTTTGCCTGTACCTGCCGCATCCGTAACGAAATACCAGGCTGCCTCACTGTATTGGTGCAGCTGTTGCTCAAACATCGAAGTGGTAAGGTTGTAATTCCATTTAACGGTTCCGGTAGCATAGAACAGAATGTAATCGCCTTTGTTAAAGACTCCGTCGGTGCCGGTGTAACGGTAAACCGCGTTTTCGACAAGATCATCATACCTGCTGTCGGAATTCATCAAAGGAAGCATGGCACCGCCGTTTCCGAAAATACGCACAGCTGAAGGATTGACGAATCCCATGGATTGCAGGTCCTCATATGTCAGTTTGTAAATTCCGGTGGATGTGATTTTCATTTTAAACCATTTGCCCTCTGCAAGCACGGATGAGGCGGCCGGTTCAAAAACAGCATTTCGGCTGGCAGGAGCGTATGGCTGTGCTGACAAAAAGGAGAATATATTTATAATGGTAAGAAATGTCAGCAGGCGGATCATAATTTTAAAGGTTTATCGGTGCCCATAAACCAGAAATTTCAGGCTTACAGAAATAATCCGGCTTATTGAACGTTTCAAAAATACAATTATTATTACGTAAACTTAAAAACAAGAAAAGTTTATTATAGTTTTACAGGCACTTAACACCATTCATGAACAGAGGAAAAGTCCTGATATCAGCCCTTTTTATGCTCACCGGAACCATAATGGCCGGTCAGGATTTTCATTTCTCCCAGTTCATGCCCACCATGGTGCATGTAAACCCGGGTTATGCTTCATTGCCGGCATCACCGGAGGCCGGATTGGTATACCGTAATCAGTGGCCCGGCATTTCAGCCACGTTTGTAACTTATGGCGCCGATCTGGTTGTACCTGTAAGCTCATGGAACAGCGGATTCGGCATGGGATTCACAAATGATGTCCAGGGAGGAGGTGTTATCAGCCAGGCTGCCGCCACATTGCAATACAGCTACCTGATAAAGCTCGACAGGAACTGGCAGGTTGGTGCAGGCTTAAGCGCTTCATGGGTGATCAGGCATTTTGATGCCAGCCAGCTTCTTTTTCGTTCGGATATTCTGAATGACCTGGGATACAGTTATGGAAACACCAATTTTGCAAGTTATGACAGGAGTTATCCCGATTTTTCAGTGGGTTTCATTGCAAGGCATGATGGGTTTCTTACATTCGGAGTTTCGGCAAGTCACCTTACAAGGCCTTCAAATACTGAAAGTTCACTCTACGGCGCCCGGTTACCTTTAAAATATACGGCATTTGTATCAGGTGTTGTGGGTGGAAATAACCGCTATTCCGATTTTACACTGGAACCGGCTGTGTATTTTTCAAAGCAGCAGAATAACAATGAAATTATTTGGGGAACGAATGTTAACATGGCTGAGAAGTTTCTTATCGGCGGCTGGTTCAGAAACAGCACCAGCCTGAGCATGGATGCTTTTATAGTTTCAGCGGGAATTTCATGGGAAAAATACAATATCATTTACAGTTATGACGTTAATCTGAAAAAATTTAATTCTTTGTCAACAAAATTGGCTGCACATGAAGTAACCTTTTTATATCGCTTCAAGTATAATGATCAACACAAAGTAAAAAGGTTCAGAAAAAGTGAATGTCCGGCTTACTAAACGTTGATAACTGATAATAAAGAGAATAAATTATTTTATATTTTTGAAAATAAAAATCAATAACATGAAAGTTAAGTTTTCTGCATTTCTGACTATTCCCGCGCTGGCGCTTATACTGGCAGGCTGTTCAAAGGGCGGTAGTTCAAGTGTTTCGTCAACGACCGGCTGGGACTATAACGAAGCCGAAAATGGCGGATTCGAAGTGATCAGCGGAGGCGAACAGGAAACCGGACCCGGACTTGTCCTGATCGAGGGAGGTACTTTCTCAATGGGTCGTGTTGAACAGGATGTTACTTACGACTGGAACAATGCCCCGAGGAGAGTTACTGTTAGTTCGTTCTACATGGATCAGACCGAAGTTAGAAATGTGGACTACAGGGAATACCTTCACTGGATAAGCAGGGTATTTGTTGATTATCCCCTTGTTTACAAAAAAGCATTGCCTGATACTCTCGTATGGAGAAGGCCTATGGCATACAATGAACCTTATGTTCAGTATTATTTCAGGCATCCTTCCTATAATGAATATCCTGTTGTAGGTGTTAGCTGGGTCCAGGCATCCGATTATTGTGCATGGCGTACTGACAGGGTAAATGAAGGCATCCTGATCCGAGAGGGCATTCTGAAACCCGATCCGAATCAGCTTGGAAAAGAAAATTTCAACACTGAAGCTTACCTGGCAGGACAATATGAAGGTCTTGTTAACCAGAACCTAAAGAGCATTGATCCGAACCAGGAATTCAGAAGAGTGAAGATCGAAGATGGTATGCTGTTACCCAAGTACAGGCTGCCGACCGAAGCCGAATGGGAATATGCTGCTCTTGCCCTGATTGGCAATACATATGAAGAACGTGTTTACGAACGTCGTATTTATCCATGGGATGGCCATAACCTCAGAAATGACGAGAAAGCCGACAGAGGTGAAATGCGCGCCAACTTCGTTCGTGGTCGTGGTGATATGATGGGTACCGCAGGCGGTTTGAATGATAATGCAAGTATTCCTGCTCCTGTTGAATCATACTGGCCCAATGATTTCGGTCTGTATTGCATGGCAGGAAACGTAAATGAGTGGGTACTCGACGTATATCGTCCCCAGACTTCACAGGATGTGGATGAATTCAATCCCTTCCGTGGCAATGTATTCCAGACTCTCGAAACGGATGAAGAAGGAAACGTAGCCGGAAAGGACAGCCTTGGAAGGCTTCGTTACAGGGATGTGACTTCAGAAGAAGCCATCAACAGGTGGAATTATAAAAAATCGTACTATAAGAATTATAAGGACGGTGATTATGAATCAAGCGTAATTGACGGAACTCAGTGGACGGCAGATGCCAAGACACAGTCCTCCAACTCCGAGCGTATGTATGATTCAAAAACCCCCGGTTTTGAAACTTCATTGATAACCGACAAAACGCGTGTATACAAAGGTGGTTCATGGCGTGACCGTGCATACTGGCTCAGTCCGGGCACCCGCCGCTACCTTGATGAAGAGCAGTCACGTGATGACCTTGGTTTCCGTTGCGCTATGATTCGCGTTGGAAGCCAGGCAGAAGTTGGCAGAAAAAAATAGGTTAATTATTCCTGATATCGATTTTCAGACCCCGTGGATTCCACGGGGTCTTTTGTTATTTGTCAGTCAGATGCATTATTTTTGTTTATCAAAAATGTCCCCCCCTATGGATCTGAAAGCATTGTATTCACTGTATCTTCAACACCGGTTGGTTTCTACCGATTCCAGGAACGTACCGGCCGGTTCTGTTTTTTTCGCACTGAAAGGCGATAAGTTTAACGGAAATGCATTTGCCCTTCAGGCTCTGGAAAAAGGCGCCATTGCATCGGTTGTGGATGAGGATGTGGCAGGAGATTCTGATCGGGTAATACGGGTTAAAAATGTACTTGAGACGCTGCAGGACCTGGCGAGGTATCACAGGCAGCAATCCGGTTTTAAAGTTCTGGCCATTACCGGGTCAAACGGCAAAACAACTACAAAGGAACTCTGCAAAGCTGTTTTATCACAAAAGTACAAGGTATACGCCACACAAGGCAACCTGAACAACCATATAGGAGTGCCTCTTACATTGCTTTCCATTGGAAATGAGATTGAAGTGGGCATTATTGAAATGGGTGCCAATCACCCGGGTGAAATAAAAATGCTCGCGGATATTGCAGAACCCGATTGCGGACTGATAACGAATGCCGGGAAAGCACATCTTGAAGGCTTCGGTGGCCTTGAAGGTGTTGCAAGGGCCAAGGGCGAACTCTTCAATCATCTTATTCAGCATAACAAAACACTCTTCCTGAATGAGGGAAGTCCGTTGCTTCCTCCGCTTGTGGCGTCAAACTATCAGCATGTGGTACGATATAACGGGAATACGGGATGGCGGCTTACAAAAGCAGAAAGCGATCCTTTCCTGAATCTTAATGTTACTGACGGAACAAAGGAATTAACTATCCATACAAAACTCGCCGGGCGATATAATGCAGAGAATGTGCTGGCGGCTGTGTGTGTAGGGCAGTTTTTCAATATCAGTGATCAATCCATTAAAAATGGAATTGAATCATACGAACCCAAAAACAACCGCTCACAACTGATCAGCACTGCGCATAATACGGTTTTCATGGATGCCTATAATGCCAATCCTTCAAGCATGGCTGCAGCAATATCCGAATTTCTCAACATTGAAGGAAGTAATAAAATTCTTGTTCTCGGGGAAATGCGCGAGGTGGGGGAATCGTCAGCCGGTGAACACCGTGAAATCATTGACATGCTTAAAGCCTCCGGCAGTAGCAGGGTGATTTGCGTAGGTAAATCCTTTGAACCTTTTGCGGAAAAGGCCGGCTTCCTGTACTTCAATACAGTGGATGATCTTACCGATGTATTAAAAAAAGAGCCTTTAACCGGACATTTTGTCTTCGTTAAAGGCTCCCGTAGTAATAATCTGGAAAAGGTGTTGCCCCTGCTCTGATGATTACCTTTCAAACATGAATGGATACCGGTAATCATCGGCCGGCAGGAAGGTTTCCTTAACGGAACGGGGCGAAAGCCATCTCATCAGGTTGATGGCCGATCCTGCTTTATCATTAGTTCCTGAACCACGGCTTCCTCCGAAGGGTTGCTGACCAACCACAGCTCCCGTGGGTTTATCATTGATATAGAAGTTACCGGCTGCATTCATAAGCTTACGCGACGCCAGTTCTATAATTTCTCTGTCGCGTGCAAATATTGATCCGGTAAGTGCGTATATGCTTGTTTTATCGCAAATTTCCAATGTTTGTTCGAATTTCTTTGCCGGGTAAACATACAAGGTGAGGATAGGCCCGAAAAACTCTTCCTGCATGGCAAAATACATTGGGTCTTCTGTCTGAACCACAGTGGGTTCTATAAAATAGCCGGTCTTCTTATATGTTTTTCCGCCTGAAATGATTTTCGCCTTCTTCTCACGGCTCACCCGGTCGATCACTTTCTTGAGCTTTGTGAACGATCCATCATCAATAACTGCATTGATAAAGTTGGTGAAATCCTCAGGTCCGCCCATACTGAAAGAGGCCAGGTCGGACAAAAGCATATCCTTGATTTTCGGCCATAGGGTATCGGGAATATAAGCCCTTGAAACGGCCGAGCATTTCTGTCCCTGGTATTCAAAAGCGCCGCGGGCCAGTGCTGTTGCAACTGCCCTGGGGTCGGCGGTTTCGTGAACCATGACAAAGTCTTTTCCGCCTGTTTCACCCACAATACGCGGATAGGTATGATACTGGTGAATGTTATTCCCGATTGTCTTCCACAGATCCTGGAATACCTCGGTTGACCCGGTATAGTGTATTCCGGCAAACCTGGGATGTGAAAGGACTACCTTTCCCACTACAGGGCCAGGGGCAAATACCATATTAATAACACCGTCAGGTAATCCCGCTTCCCTGAGCACATCCATGATTACTTTTGCCGAGTATACCTGTGCTTTCGACGGTTTCCATACAACCACATTGCCGAGCATAGCCGGCGAAGTGGGCAGGTTACCTGCAATGGATGTAAAATTAAAAGGTGTAAGAGCGAAAATAAAACCCTCAAGCGGCCTCCAGTCCATCCGGTTCCATACACCGGGAGGAGAATAAGGCTGGAATTTATACAGGTCGGTCATGAACTTGACGTTGAACCTGAGGAAGTCGGTAAGCTCACACGCAGCATCAATTTCAGCCTGGAAAATGTTTTTGCTCTGACCCAGCATCGTGGCAGCATTGATCTTAAGCCTGTATGGTCCCGAAAGAAGGTCGGCTGCTTTCAGGAACACTGATGCGCGGGCTTCCCATGATAGAGATGCCCAGGCTTCACGGGCTTTGAGAGCGGCATCAATTGCAGAGGCCACATCTTTCTCATCGCCCTGGAAATATTTACCGAGCAGATGCTGATGATCATGCGGGGGATTGATATCAATGGTTTGCTGGGTTTTAACCTCCTTACCACCAATAAACATAGGTATTTCAATGGGGTTTTCGCGGTAATCCCTCAGTTGTTTCTTTAAATCTTCTCTTTCCCTAGTACCCGGAGCGTATGTTAAAACCGGCTCATTACGGGGGTCGGGAACATTGAAAAATCCGGATGCTGGCATAGTAATCTCCTTTTTTTACAAAGTTATAAAAGCAATGCCGGTAAAAAAATGACAATTATTACTCATTCTGTGAGTTGGATATTGATATTTGTCATCAATACATTTACACAGAGGTTCACAGAGGTACCACAGAGTTTCACGGAGAGAAATCTGTTATCTCAGTGGTTCTCTGTGTCTGCTCAGTGGTTCTCTGTGTAATAATGACGAGGAGAAACAAGTCATCATTAGTAGCGGCCTGTTGATAAATTGTGATTTATGCTGGTGATAACAAAGGTGCGATATGCTAATTTTACAGGCACAAGAGGCAAAATGAGTTCCAGGATAAACATAGAAGAGATCAGGACTACAACGATTAAAATCTGGGAGCAATATAAAAACTCTCCGGTTGGTAAGGCTTTGCGCAATAAATTTGTAGCCACCGGGGTCATTTTCTTCATCTGGCTTCTGTTGTTTGATCAGAATAACCTGGCAGACAGGCGGAAGACAACCAGCCAGTTCAACCAGCTGTTGAGCGAGAAGGAATATTATGAGCAAAAAATTGTCGAGGACCGCAAACGCATCAATGAATTAAAAACAAACTCCGAAAACCTGGAAAAATTCGCCCGCGAACAATACCTCATGAAGAAGGACAATGAGGATATTTTTATTATTGTGGACGAATGACCGCCGCGTCATTGCGAGGAGCTTGACAAATAGGTGATTATAGCAGTATTTAAAGCCGACGAAGCAATCTGCCAGCACAGGCACACCCTGGCAAAGACAGATTACAAGAAGGCCATTGCTCTTTGCGAGGCTCTTCCTGTCCGGGCAGATTGCTTCGTCGCAGGAAATCTGAACAATAATCAATGACTATCCACGCTCCTCGCAATGACGATCAGGGTCACGCTCCTCTCAATGACGGTATCTTTCCAACCTCCTGTAAACCCCCAGCAATTCCCGCGGCTCTTTTGATACAGCGGGCATATTAAGCAGTCGCAGCAGTTCAGCCGCACCTTCCGTTACCTTTACCTTTGGGTAATACTGCCTGCTTGTAAAATTCAGGAACTTCACCATCATGAACGCATCAAACCACCTAAAGAAGCGGTTGACGAACGTTTCCGCGGATCCGGTGTTTGAATTGATTTCATCAATCGCCTGTAGCACATTGTTCTGATCCAGGAATTCATTCATTGCAGGGGAAAATTTACCCAGTTTCCGGTGGACCGATGAAGAATCTTTTTTGTAAAGTTCGGTTATGGCAGAAAAAAATTGTCTCAGGTCGGTGAAAGCTTCCGTTGCATAAGTCAGCATCTCGCTGCCTTCGGAAATTCGCTTGCTGATCGCCGGTCCTGTTCCGAACGGAACCCTGTAAGATTCTCTCGGGGAGGGAACAATCCGTGTTGTATTCAAATCTACAAACCGCCCGAGCGGAATAATTTTATGCAGAAAATAAAAATCCTCACCGCCTTTCCTTCGGTTCATCCCGCCCTGTGCTGCATACGTTTCAGCTCTCACACCAAAACACGAGCCGACAGTATGATGCGCATACGGGAAGCCGGTAAAGCGCATAAACTGGTTTACATACCGCAGGTGCAATTCGTATTCCGCGATGCTTTTATACACCTGTTCCGGATATTCGGTTCCCTGCAAAGGATGTTCGAAATAAATATCCATTCCCCGGATATTCCTGTCGGCCATCACCGCCTTTTCAACTTCAACCAGGTAATTCCTGTCGCACAGACTGTCGGCATCCATCGAAAGGATGAAACCATCGGGATTATCAATTTCATTAAACCGTAAAACCGCTTCATCCATGCCGATTTTACGCGCCAGTCCTGCACCGGCATCTTTCGCCGGCAAATCCTGGCAGTTCAGAATGAAAAAACGCAGGACCGGATCATCATGTGTTCTGATCCAGTCCTGCGTTTCTTCAATTGTCCTGTTGTTGATACCTTTTATTTGTTCACCTGCATTACCCGGTGCGTTAATTACAATCAGCACTTCGGTATGGCCTTCAGGACGGTAACAGTTCCATAAACTGTTGAGTGTATTCAGTAAATCGGGTTCACAATAAACCGGTATTACAACCGAAAAGGCCAGTTTTTCAGAAGGGGGCGTAACAATTTGCGGTGTAATTCCCTTTTGCCTGCTCAGGTAATGATCGGCAAAGCTCATGGGATTACCGCTTATTTTTGCTTCTTATCGTTCTTGTATTTTTCATTCAGTCCGGCAATCACGCTTTTCGTAATGTCGAGGCTGTCGTTTGCATATAGTACGTTGTTGCCGAATGAAGTGGCCAGCACATATTTGTAATTGAATTTTGCACTGTTTTCTTTCATGTACTCCATGATGGCATTGATAACCTGGCGGTTCATCACGGCCTGCTGCTCATTGATTTCGTTTGTGAGGTTCTGCTGAAGAGTAACCAGGTCCTGCTGTTTGGCATACAATTGCTGTTCGATGTTCTGGGCATCTGAACGGGTTATCAGTCCCCGCTGTGCTTTATACTGGTAATCATTTACTTCTTTCTGGTAGGCTGTCTGCCTTGATTTCAACTGGGAATCGGAATTGTTGAATTTGGATTCGAGTTCTCCTGAAAGATCCTTAGCCATATCGAAGTTGCTGATCACCGAATCGATCTGTACATAAAAAATATCGCTGCCAGCCTTCACTCCGGATGCTGATGAAGCGTCATTTTTTGAATTCTTCGACATTCCTGTTCCGGTGAAATGAAGTACGTACAATACAATGACAGCCACAGCCAGCACTATATTTAAAACAAGCGAAACTCTTTTCATTGTTCGAAATTTATAGTTGTAAATTAGGGTAGCAAATATAAATTTTTAAAGCAACAATCAAAAAAAGAGGAATAAGAATTCGGCTAAAACTCGGGACAGGGTACGGCACCTTTTTTGGTTCGCCGGGGAATGGCGAATTTAAAGCTCATGGAAACCTCCAGCGATCCCACCGCTTTACCTATAAGATTTGAAACCGTTACGTCGTAGCTGAGGCCGATGTTGAAATTATGGGTTTTGTAACCTCCCATAATGATAAAGGCATCGCCGCGATCTGAATTGAAAGGCGGTATGCCTCTGTACCAGAGTCCCAGTACAAACGGATTTTTGAACCAGTAAACGCCCAAGTCAAGCTGTGTATAGGGTCCCTGCATTTTAAGCAGGTATGCCACTGTCATGGTTTCGGCATCAGGTTTCAGCAGTTTGCTTTTCCTTGCCAGTTCAACTCCCCCGTAGAAAGACGTTTTTATGGGCACCCGGTGTTTATCGGCATACAACGAAACATTCGGCATAAGCAGGTGGTCAACTGTTACGCCACTCCAGATCCTCTGTGAATAAACCAGCAATGAAAGTGCCAGATCGACGTCACGGGCGTCGGGAAGATCATAATTCCTTGTGGGCGGTTCAGTATTGTCGGAGCTTATTTCATCAAGAAACCGGAGCTTATCCCATGCGATACCGGTTTCGCGATAAGAGAAATGCAAACCCGGCCGAACGTAAATTTCCTGTGTCAGTTTAAAATTATAAGAGTATTGTGCACCCAGGCTTAGCGTTCCAAGGTCGCCCGAACCGGCAGCATCCTTGTAGCCAAGCAATCCGAAACCGCTGTTGAATTTTGAAAAATAGTGGTCGTATGAAAAGCTGTACGTCATAAAAGTCGAGGGAAGGGCAAGCCACTGATCCCTTACGTTGGCGCAGATTCTGCTTCCACCGGCAGCTCCTGCAAAAGACGGACCCAGGTAAAGCGGATTCGAATAGAATTGCGAGAATTGCGGATCCTGGGCAAAGGGTTTGGACAGGTACATCCAGGCTAAAAGCAATATGAACAAAAGCCTGCGCATGAATTTATCAGAAAATCGGTTCGTTTAGGTTCTTACTAGATACGAGTTTTACAGGCTTTGGTTGTCAATCATTGTTTAAATTTATGAGACTGTCATGGTTGTGTTACAAGAACGGTCACATCGCCGGCTGCCACATAAGGTTGCCCGTTTGTGAAAGTTGCCGTAACCCTCCAAACATAAACATCCTGTTTAACCGGCTGTCCTTTAATAAAGCCATTCCAACCTTTATTTACATCGGTGCTTTCAAAAATCAATTCTCCCCAACGGTTGTATATTTCAAGTTTATAGCGCCGCACACCCTGGTTCAACGGCCTGAAAAGATTATGACTTGTCGGGGGTTCATTCGGATCATAGTTTTCTTCAGCCGGGTTGTCAGGTATGATGGTTATGGCATTGGGAAACTCAAGGAAGCCATGACCCTCGATAATAACCGGAACATCACTCTTTAACACGTCAAAGCAACCGTTTTCATTCTCCGCTCTCAATTCAGGATAAAATTCCCCTGCCTTTTTATATTCATGCTGCGGTTGTTTTTCGAAGCTCTTATCGGTATTGTCGCCGAAATCCCACTCAAATATTTCTGCGTTGTAGGTATTGTTGAAGAATTTTATGGGTGTTCCCGGTTCCGTCTGACTGCTCAGCCATGCATATTTCGGATCAAAATCAAAATTGATTACCGGTTTGGGATAAACCTGGATTGTTTTATAATCCCAGTTGGTACCACCGTCACCCCTTACAGAAAGTCTTACAATATACATACCGGCTGTATCGAATTCGAAAGCGTCGGGATTGCTTTCATCAGATGTCACCCCGTTGTACCCGAAATCCCAGTGATAACTATCGGGGTATATATATTTTGTGGTGGCGCTGAAATTCACTGTCAGCGGCATACACCCTGAAACATCCGCCCCTATTTCAACTTTGGGCAGCGGAGGTTTTATAATCACATAATGCATAATGGTGTCACTGCATTCGGGATGGTTATTATTGGTAGCTACAAGGGTCACAGGTATCCTGTTCTCGTTGTTAATGTCGCCCCAAATCATGTATTTCTTGATAAAGGAAGCTTTATTCTCCGTTGAAGTGTTTCCGTCACCGTATGTCCATTTATAATTCCACGCAGCCTGGTTGTTGGTCTGGTTGTTCAATGTAACGTCTGTAATATCATCACGGGTATCGAAGTCCTGGGCCTGCGGATCAGGCAGGAATTCAGCCAGCGGCTTGGGATACAGCGTGAGGTGCTTAACCGTATCATCAAAACAACCGTTTATAGAAACCGCGTAAAACCGGATATCATACGTTTTATCCGACGAAGACTCATTTGTGAAACGATACGACGGATCCTCGTAATTGCTGAATACCTTTCCGTCGACATACCAGTAATATTCATTTTCATTGGTAGCGGTGCCGTCAAAATTTATTTGCATGGGACTGCACCCGCTCCATTCCGACGCATTGAAGTCAACCTGCACCTCGGGATAAATCTGAACCGGTTTGGTCACTGTATCCGAACAGTTAAAGGCGGTATTTACCCTGAGAGTCACATCATTCTGAGCAATTGATGAGCCTGTATTGTAGAATGTCTGTGATGGATCTTTCTCTGTTGATGTATGGCCATTTTCAAAATTCCAGTTATAGGTAAGCGAATTCCCCAGCGAACTATTTGTAAACTGAACCGCAAAGGGCGGACAGTCAACTGCCTTCGGGAAATTAAAATCGGCAAATGGTTTGGGATGAATCCGGACTGTTTTTGAAATGGTGCTGTCGCATCCGAATGTGGTTGTACTGGTGAGTTTTACAGTGAAAACCTTATCATCGGTACGACTGAAATTTTTATAATTATGTACAGGGCTCTTAGCTGCAGAGCTTGAACCGTCGCCGAAATCCCAGTACCATGTCATGGGTATGGCAGGCTGGGAAAGGTTGCTGAACTTACTGTCAAGCGGATAGCAGGCTTCAGAATTATCCACGTTAAAAGCGGCAACTGCCTGCGGATGCACGGGTATGGTCTCAGTCCAGGATGTATCGCATCCCTGGGCATTAGTAACAGTGAGAGTAATGTGAGGATTCAGGTCGGTTGTTCCGGGATTATTATAGGTGTGATTGAATACAGCATCGGTTTTTTCATGATTTCCCGTTCCGTCACCGTAATTCCAGTAATAGTGATTAATAGCTCCGGCTGAACTGTTCCTGTCGATTGCAAAGGGCTCATCCGAACATATGGCCGGCTTGTCGATACTGAACTTGGCGTATATATAAGGATAAACCTGCACGGTAATCGTTGTATCATCAAAGCATCCGTATTGTGTGGTGGCCTGCAGTCTGATAGTATGAGGGGCAGTGATATTGGTAAGATTGTTGAATATATGATTTACCGGTGAGGTCAGATTTGAAGTCCTGCCATCCCCGAAATCCCATGAGAAAGTTGTTCCCTCGATGAGGTTTGAATTATTGACAAGATCTACCTTCAGAGGCTCACAGCCGGATATCTTACCCGGATGAAAATTCGCGTGCATTTCAGGAAATACAGTTATTATATCGGATTTCTGGGCTGTGCATCCGTGTGAATTCCTTGTTCTCAGTACAAAAGGATAAGTTAAAGGAACAAGTCCCTTATTGTGATAAACCGGGATAACCGGGTCGGCATTGGTATGGAGCGTAAGAGAATCCTGGGCTGTATATTTCCAAATGTAATCAGTAATTCCACCTGAAGAAAAATTATCAACCTTAATCCGGAATGGAGAGCAACTGTCAACCCGTTCAATTGAATAGTCGGCTGTTACTTTTGAATATACTTTAACGGTTTTAGTGACGCTGCTGTCGCACCCTGCAAGGTTCATTACAGTCAGGTTTACAAAATAGGTAGTGTCTTTGGCTGTTGAATTCTTGTAAACCCTGGGTGGGGGATTCTGGCTTGTTGAATAGGTTTTGTCACCGAAATCCCATATAAAATCAAGGTTTTGTCCCCTTGAGTTATTGTCAAAAATAACATTGAGCGGATTGCAGCCTTCATTAGGACTTGTGAAACCAAAATCGGCCACTACCCTGGGAAACAGGAATACTGACCGTTCAAGTGAATCAGCGCATCCATATGAGTTTTGTGCTCTGAGGTGAATAAAGAACGTCGTGTCATTGTCCGAGTTATTCTCATAAATATGCGTCATTCCTGATGGCAGGGCTGTATGAAATGAATCGCCGTCGCCGAATTTCCAATTGAAATCATTACCTCCCTTTGATGTGTTAGTGAACTGCACGTTAAGGGGTGAACAATTATTGCTGTAATCGATGGCAAAGTTGGCTTTTATGAAAGGATATACGGCAATTGTATCATGTGTTGTGTCGGCGCAGAAATAATCCGATGTGGCGATCAGCGTTACCGGGCAATCGCGGGCTGTTGAAGTCCGGTTGAAATAGTAATGACTGAAAGCGTTGCCTGTAGTATCCACCATAAAGGCACCATCACCCAGGTTCCACTCATGCAGGAGGTTATAGCCTACCGAATGATTGGTAAAGTCAATTTCAGTTGAATCGCAAACCTTATCTTCTGAAGCGCTGAAAATCGCATGAACTTCAGGGTAAATAATCAGCCTTTTAGTGATGGCCGTATCGGCACAATTGTAGCTGTTGGTTCCGTACATACCCACGTAAAGGGTATCCGGATTGGGTTGCGTAGCGTCGTTATGATTAAAAGTGAATGTATTAACGTTGTTCCGGGTAAAGGCACTGTCCATGATAATACCGTCTTCATCTCTTATTGACCAGTGATAGGTTTGCACACCCGTGGAACCAAGCGGGTTAATATCGGTTGAGAAAGGAGAGCAGCCTGATAAATTGGTGAGGCCGAAATTGGCTTTTACGAAGGGGTGCACTGTTATCGGGATTTTGGCCGTATCAATGCAACCGAATTTTGAAACCGCTACCAGCTTGGTCATGATCTGGGTGTCGGTAAGCTTGTTATTGTAAAACAGGTAATGCGTGTTGGGGCGATAGGTTTGCTGGTATGTTCCAAAATCCCAGTATGTATTAAGCGTATCAATATACCCGATTGAAGTGTCATTAAAATGAACTTCCAGCGGGGAGCAGCCCAAATTGGTGTCAATTGTATATCCCGCCTTCAGGCTTGGTTTAATTTTGATGATTTTTTCTTCTGAATTTGGACACATATTAAAATCACCTTTCACAGTAAGCCTTATTGTGTATCTCTGAATAGAATCGGTAAGGTTTTCAGGAAATGTATAGGTGAAAGGATTGGTCAGCGTACTTTGTTTAACGGTAGCGCTGTAACGGGTATCGAAGTTCCAGTAGTTCTGGACCGCTTTGTTTGTATCGGAAAGGTTGGTAATCGTTGCCTTGAAAGGTGAGCAACCTTCAACAGTTTCCACTTCGAACATGGCAACCGGACCCGGAATGACGTAAACACCCACATGCAGGACTGTATCACCGAAGCATTCACGCAGCACATGAACACCGAAACGGAAAAATCCACTGGTTTCAGGCGAAAAATATGGGTCGGGAACTGATGTTGAACTAAGTCGTAAAGTGTCAGTAGGATTTGTTTCTGCATACCATTTGTACTTTTTTCCTCCGCTTGCAACAAGGTGAATAGGATCAACCGAACAGTATGTTTTCAGTTTTGTGGCATTGGCACCACCGATTCCTGCATTCACAAAATCGGATTTATAATCAGAAAAGTAACCGTACTTACATCCCGTTGTAGATCCACCATTAATAATTCCCAGGTGAAAGCGGGCTACCGAATTACTTACACGTGCTTCATTGCCGGGCAGGATTTTACCTGTTATAAATGCATTTACTTCTGCAGTCTTTTTGAGCACTATCCATGTGGAATCAAGAATATAGTCGAAATAGGATGCCGGTATGTCAGTCGATGAGCCACCGCTGAAAATGGAAAAGCTTTCGATGCTCTTGTTTTTTGTCGGGCTCCCCTTTACAGTATCGTTACGGGCCATCAGGTTGATGAAAAAGGCATCGTTTGTATTGGGAGTTCTTGTAAAGGTTACATTGTATGAACCCGTACAACCGTCAATAGTGGGAAGCACTGCCCCTCCGAGTTCACCGCCGAAACCTGTTACATGATTTAAGTAAACCGGCTTGGAGGCATAAACATGAACGGTAGGGTTGTCAATCTGGTAATTAAATACCTGTCCTGCACTGGCAAGAGTGGTTACAAGAACATTATCAATATAAATCTGGGTGTTAGGCTGAGTAGAGGTAATGAACATCCTTTCTCCTCCGTCCGAGGGACAGTCGGTTCCTGTCGAAACCATTACCTGGCCCTTCATAACGATGTATTCATGCCCGATCAGATTGGTCGGAATGATTTGATCGCCGAAAGTATCATAGCTCAGGTTTTTTGTACAGTCTGAAGTATGAGAGTTTTTCTTCCTCATGGAGTCATCATACACCGTAATGACAATGTTCTTATCCGATTTAACCGGAATGCCGTTTATATGCCGGTTGGCCGCTGTAGATGCGGCCCTGAATGCAAAAGTTTCACCGGCATTCAGGTTGAGTACAATGGAATCTCCAGGAGTGTAGGCGAAATACAGCCAGCTGTCGTTTGGATACACTACAATGCGTGTGTTATTTTCCGTGGCGGCCACCACAAATCCACTCCAGGCAGTACCTGCATAATTGCCATTGGGAAAATAGTTCTGGGTGGATGCATAAAAGCGGGTACCCAGTGCATTTCTTCCTTTCAAAGGGAAGATATCCCTGTTATAATAGTTATCCAGCTCATAATATACGGTAATATCACCGGGAGATGAAGTGATCTTGAACGCCTTCTTTTGTGTGTTGGCCGGAGTAAGAGGTAATGCCTGGGGATAATTTTCAATTTGGTCGATACCCATAATGGCATCAAGCTGAACGGTACGGTGTTCCAACTCGTCCAGGTTGAAGGTTATCGGAGTAAATAAAGGATTGGCAGGCTGCGAAATGGTAACGGTTGTGGGAAGAACTGCTGTAACGTGCAGGTATATGGGTGCTCCGTTTTTGGGAGCATCACCGTGATCACTCGAAATATCCGGTGCTGCAAACCAGAACAGGTTGTCGGTCTGCGCCTGAGACAGGAGCGTTAAAGTTAGAAAACATACTGATATGATCAGTTTCCTCAGAACCATGGTTTAGCGGTTTAGTTGCTTTGTTTTCAAAAGGTTGCCTTATCATGCCTTTGCCCACGGCATGCTACATACGGTATAACCTTTGGTGGATATATACGTAAAATTGAACCGTAAAGTTATTACCATCATTCAACCCAATTCCATGAAACGACTGTCTTTTAGTATATTATGCCAGCTTATATTTGTTGTATTGGTAGAGGCACAAACCGATACGATACGTTATTTCCAGTCGTATTTTGAAACGTCAGCTGACAGGGCACAATGGACTAATGAGCCATCTGATCCCAACAAAAACTGGATTTTTAATTCTAAAGGCGGATATATTGATGAAGGATTGAATTACAATCCCGATGCCGCTTACCAGGGCACCTACAATGCTTTTCATATCTGGAGTGATTTTCAGGATGATGTTCGGAAAATCGTTACCATACCTATAGACCTGAGCGATTCTAAAAGACCGGAATTGTCATTCGCTCATGCCATGTACAGATCAATTGCAGGAAATAATACATTGAAAGTTCTTTTTAAAGCCGGTACATCTGCTCCATGGGATACCATTGTTGTTTACAGTGCAGGAATAGATGAATGGACAATTCACACTATAAACATTAAGGATTATGGCACTAAATACCTTTGCAAAAATTTCCAGCTGGCTTTCTTAAGTATGGCACATGGTGAATTTGGTGTATGTATTGATAAAGTCCGGATTGAAGAAAGGGATATAATTAAGCGATATGTGAAATCATTTAGTGTAAAACATGTTCCCCAAAGTCCTATTCCTTCGGGTGCCTCTGATATTCCGGTAATGCGCATTGATATCCAGGTTGTGGGTAACACCGATCCCTTGTTACTGAATTCTATGGTTATCCATTCATTGAGTTCAAACGACAGTCTTTTTGCATCCAGCGGATTTGAACTGGTTGCCACACACGACAGCAGTTACAGAACGGTATCAAAGGGCGTTTCTTTAAGGATTGGTTCCCCGGTTAGCATATCAAACGGAACGGTAAATTTCAGTGGTTTGAATTACAATCTTTCCACAGGCTATAATGCCATATGGGTTATTGCTGATATAAAAAAAACAGCCCCGCATAACAGCATTGCCGACTTTAAAATCAATGCAGGCAATGTGAGCGTTGGTACTGGCACTTACCCTGCTGCTAATGAATCACCGTCAGGAGTTAACATGATTGAGCAGTCGGTTTTCTTTGATAGTTTTGAGGGAACCACTGCATGGACACTTGAGAGTGACTTTGAGGCTGCTGTTCCGAAAGGTTATTCAGCTTTTATCACTAAGGATCCGGATTATGCTTATTCAGGAACTAAGGTTATGGGTACCGATCTTACAGTGGATGGTAAATACCGGTTCAATATTACGCAGGCAAATGCCTATTATGCCACAACACCGGCTATCAATCTTCAGTATTATACCGGTGTCAAACTTAGCTTTAAAAAATGGATTGCTTTTGAAGGAAACGATCATGGTGTAATAGAAGTGAGCAATGACAACGGGGCAACCTGGAATGTAATATGGGACAGCAAAACCGATGCACTAACACCCGATAATGACTGGACCGGTTATGTGAACAGTGAAGCATTCAACGCCCTGGCTGCACATAAGCCGGCTGTGAAAATCAGGTTTGGCGTGATTTATTCTGATGCCAATTTTGCCTATGCGGGCTTCAACATCGATAATTTTGCGGTTACAGGAAACTATCTGACAAATGATTTGGGAATAACGGCTATTGAAGCGCCTGTTGACGATTGCCACAACCCGGGCATGGATTCGGTGATCGTTGAAGTTCAGAATTATGCCGACAGGGCATCGGGGACTAACATTCCGGTTTTTTTTTCAATAGACGGCAGTGAAAGTAAGAGGGTTACGGAATACATTCCGGGCCCGGTTCCAAAGGACGGCACAATACGTTATAAATTTGCGCATACAGCGAATTTCCCTAATCCGGGAAGCTACAGCTCGTTTGTAGTAAAAGTACAGGCCCCCGGTGACCAGGATGCTTCAAACGATTTAAAAAACGCTTCGGTTTTCATTCAGAAAAGTGTTACACCACCTGAATATGAAACATTTGAGACGGGTGGAGGATATTGGAAATCGTATGGATCTGACCCACGGTGGCTTTGTAAAGTTCCCGAAGGGAGTATTCCGGCAGAATACAATAAAAGCTGGATATCTTCCCCGTATGGAAATTACCTGACAAGTGATACGGCTTACCTGCAAAGTTCATGTTATAACCTGATTTCAAATGATCAGATGATCATGGAATTCAAACTGTGGATGGATTCAGAATCAGAGAAAGACGGCGCATCAGTGGAATACAGCAGCGATGGCATATCCTGGAATCTTCTGCCTGCTCATGCTTATCCGTGGAAATGGAACTGGTACGACGGTGATGTGACTGCTCTTGGAACAAAAGGTTGGTCGGGTATCAATTCACAGGGATGGAAAACAGTAAAACAGGTGATTCCTTCATCATTGCTTGAAGAGCCGAAGGTCAGGTTTCGAATAAAATGGGCATCGGATGAAGAAAACACGTTCAGGGGAATGGCACTGGATGAGTTCAGAATATATGCGGCTCCAACCGATATCGGTATTTCAGTTATTGATTCATTCGGAAACAAATGCCAGGGTATCAATCCGGATAAAGTAATGGTATTGATTCAGAATAAGGGAATAAACGCCCTTAAGCAAAATGATCAGATTATTGTCGGTTTTGACTTCCAGGGCCGGCATTTGGAAACCGATACATTCAGGCTGAATGCGGACCTGTTACCGGGATATGCCGTAAAGCATACTTTCAGTAATGAGGTAGATGTTACAGAACCCGGAAATTACAATATCACTGCCTACACATTGAGTGAAGCCAACCCCTGGTTTTACCTGACTAACAACGATACGCTTTCTCTTGATTTTACAGTGTTTCCGGCACCTTTCACAAGCTTAACAGATACCATTCAGACACATTTACCGGATACGGTGATCCTGAAAACTGTTTATAATGCAGATTATGATTACTGGTGGAACGGTGCGTCCGGAACCAACACCTATCATGTTTCGGATGACGGCTGGCAGCACCTGAAAGTAACGGCTTCAAGGGGAAATGGTTGTTCTGCCTATGATTCAACCAATGTAGAGCTTCTTTTTTATGATGTCGGGGCAATGTCATTCATTCATCCTGCTGATAACTGCGGATTTACAAAGCATGAATATGCTGTGGTGCAGGTGAAGAATTACGGAACCGACAGCATAGCAGCAGGCCAGAAGATCACCGTGTCATTCAGGATGAATTCGGAACCGGTTGTCTCAGATACCCTCAAACTTGAACAGACTTTACATTCAGGTAAAGCGGTTGATTTCAGGTTTACAAAGGGTCCGGTTGATCTTTCAGAAAAAGGTGATTACAGTTTCACTGCCTATACAACTTATGGAGGCGATACAATCACTCTGAATGATACGGTAACAAAAACAGTGGCCATACTTGGCCGTCCGGTTGTGAGTCTGGGACCGGATCTTACTGTAGTGGCCCTGTCACACACTTTTGATGCGGGAGCGGGCTTCACCGGCTATTCATGGGATAACGGAACAACCTTACAAACCCGCCAGGTAACTGAAAGCGGTTCGTATTGGGTGCGGGTAACCGATGAGAATTTGTGCGATAATTCTGATACCGCCTATGTGCGGCTTAAGATCCGCGATGTAAGGCCGGATGGGTTCACCAGTCCCGTTTCAGATTGTCATTTTGCCACCAACGTTCCGGTTACAATGCGTTACATTAATTCCGGTACGGATACAGTTCCTTCAGGCAGTAAGATTATTGTAAGTTATTGTTTCAACGGTGGAAGCCGCGTAGCCGATACAGTTACTCTTTCTTCACAGCTTATACCCGGAGCATCAGGTGCATTTGCTTTCGAAGGAGGAGTGGACCTGAATACAACAGGAGATTTTGACTTTCAGGCGTCCACGGTCACAACAGGTGACTTGCGTTCGAACAATGATACGCTGGAAACCACGGTATATCGGTATAACAGGCCGGTTGTCGATTTCGGACTGGCGTCGACCGAATACATTGAGGATATCAGCATTGATCTGGAAGCCGGAGTTTCACCATATTACAGCTACCAGTGGCAGGATACGGTTACAACCCATAATTATCATGTGGTAAAGGACGGCCTATACTGGGTTAAAGCCACGGATAACCGAACCATGTGTTACGACAGGGATTCAGTCCGTATCTTCCTTATTTACGGTGATGTGGGCGTAACATGGACGGACATGCCGGCAGAAGGATGTACGGGTGATTTCAGCCAGGTAAAAGTAAAAATTACCAACCTGGGTCCTTCTTCAATCGGTAGCAATGCTCCCATTTATGTCGCCTGTGATATAAACGGCACAAGGGCGCTGATAGATACCCTTACCCGCTCAGGTAGTTTTAATCCGGGCGCTGTCTTACAGTTACAGCTTACGGAAACAATTTCAGTCGGGCAGCAGGGATCAAGCACCATTGCCTTTTATACGCTGTTCGGCGAAGACAAAAAACATGAAAACGATACACTGGTCATGACATTTGATGCACTGCCTGCTCCTGTAATCGACTTTGGTGAAGAGAACGGAAACCTCACAGTCGGAAGTTTCCCTTATGTGCTTGATGCCGGTGCCGGCAATAAGGCATACCTGTGGCAGGACAATTCAGCAGAACAAACATTTGAAGTGAATGCAATTGGTTCATATACAGTAACTGTGACTGCGCTAAACGACTGCCAGGCAACGAAGACAGTACAGGTTAAATTACAATCGCCTGTAAACGGACAGGAAGCCGATGCCGGATTCATTGTTTATCCGAACCCTGGTGACGGATTGTTCAGGATTAAGATGGATAATGCAGGTGAATGTACAGTAAGAGTATACAGCAACCAGGGCGAACTGGTGTATATAAAGGAATTCAGTGAGGAAGATCGGGATCATGAGATGGATGTAAGGCATCTTGCCAGGGGAATCTATCACCTTGTAATACAAAGCGGAGGAGGAATGTTTACAGGTAAAATCGTCATCCAGTAATTGATTTACGATTTAGAGATTTACGATTGACGATTCGGCTACAAGTAAACATTTTTGGAAGCAGGCCGGAGCCTGCATAGATAGTCCGACTCAGGCAAAGCCTGAGCCGAGCGTCGCGAAATCACTGGCAACCAGTCACCAGTCGCTAGTCACCAATCACTAATTACAATGCTAGGCGAAGTTTTCAACTTCGTCTGAACGGAACTTCAATACTATTTAATTAACTATCAGTTACGTAAAGACGAAGTCACAGACTTCGCCTAGCATAACCGAACATCTTGAACCTGGTGTCAACCAGTCACCAGTTCACCAATCACCAGTCACCAATCACCAGTCACCAATCACCAGTCGCCAGTCACCAATCACCAGTCACCAATCACTAATCACTAATTACTCAAAATCAATTCATATTTATTCAGAAATGATATATCTCATGTCTGCAAAGGCAATCGTATGATAATTGTCCTGTTTTCCGCATCGGTTTCATTGTATTTTAGCCCTGTTTTCATTATAAAAATACGACGCTGCGATGTTCAACAGATGGATTGTTAAGTTGCTCGATTTCTTTCCGAAAGATCTTGTGTGGGTTTTCAGCAAAAGATACATTGCCGGAAAAGAATTAAAAAATGCGATTGAAGTAACAAAGAATCTGAATAAACAGAAAATTAAGGCTACTATGGACTTACTGGGTGAATTCCAGACCCGTGATGAGATGGTGGCCTATTATAAAGAGGAATATATGAGGCTGATTGATGAATCAGCTGCAAAAAATCTCGATAACTCCTTCTCGGTAAAGCCTACCATGTTCAGCCTGTTATCCAATGAAGAGCAATGCTTTGGCCATATCCGTGATATCGTTTCAAAGGCTGCTTCTTATGGAAGGTTTGTGAGGATCGACATGGAAGACACCCAGTGTACCGACAGGGAACTGGCAATGTACAAGAGGTTGCTCAATGAGTTTCCGGGTCACGTGGGTATTGTGCTCCAGGCTTACCTGAAGCGGACCATGAGCGACCTGAAAGACCTGAAAGAATTTGACAACGGACGCGGACTGATCAACATAAGGATCTGCAAAGGCATTTATAATGAGCCGGCTGAACTGGCGTTCAAAAATAAAGGCGAAATTAACCGCAACTATCTTGAAGATCTGGATTACATGCTGAGCAATAATATGTATGCAGCCATTGCCACGCATGACAAAAAACTTATAACTGCCGCCCTGTCGATGATCAGTGAGAAAAAAATAGATAGGTCAAAATATGAATTTCAGATGCTTTACGGTGTAACTCCTGACCTGCGCAGGTCGGTTGTTGAAAAGGGACATACCATGCGTGTGTACGTACCTTACGGGAAGGACTGGTATAATTATAGCACGAGAAGGTTGAGGGAAAACCCGCAAATGGTTTCCCATATTATCAAAGCGCTTGTTGTAAGAGGCTAATTCCGGGGATTGCCAACAATTACTTTATTCTGTCTCAGGTTCTCAAGAAGCCATTTCTTGAAATCGAGTTCAACCTGGTAGATCTGCATTACCTTTTTTGCAGGTAGAAACTCCCTGAATTTTGATGTGTACGATTCCAGCAATTCTGTCTCCTGTTTCTGAAATGCAACATACTTCTGAATAAGGTCAGAAGCTTCCTTTTCATTCATATTAGCCTGGTTCGATTCGAAATATTGCATCAGCGTGTTCCTGTCCTTTGTGATTTTATCCCGCCTGTTCTGATAATCATTATATATGGGCCAGAATTTAGCCGACTCCGCAGCAGTTAGCTGCAACTTGTCGTTGAAAAAGGCCATTTTTTGCTGCTGCAGGGTTTCCGGCTTTTTTGTCGCCGGGTTTTGACTATATGTGTCAGTGCAAATCCACGTAAAGGCCAGTAAAATTAGTATGTAGAGGTGTTTTGTCATAACCGGGTGGGTATAATATTATAATTCATTCAGTAACTCATTTACATCCGAATTGTCATTCAGGTAATCCATGGCCTCATCTGCTTTTACAGATGAATTTAATACTTCAGGCTCCATTACATCCAAAATAGTCTGTTCGTTTATCGAATATAATTCATTTTCAACCATAACGGAAATCTGGGCATGAAGATCGGATCGAGCTGACTGTTGCCTCAGGCCGATTATCCATCTTCCTCCTAAAAGTGCCATAATCAAAAGAACGGCAGCTGCAGCATACGTTTTCCATGGAACCAGCTTCTTCACTTTTGGCTGGTTGCTTTCTTCCCTGATTTTTTCACTCAACCGGGCCTGGAAGTCGCTAAAATACTGATCAGGTACTTTGAAAGGATTATCCTTTTTTATACCTGACAATGATTTCCCTATTTTTTCCGAATGCTCCATTGCGTTCTGACGGCTGATATTTTGACTATTAAAAGTATAAAAGGTTTAATCTTCAGTGATCAATTTTTCTATTTTTTTTACGGCATGGTGATACGATGCTTTCAGGGCGCCCACCGATGTTTCCAAAATTTCAGCCATTTCTTCATATTTCATTTCATCGAAATATTTCATGTTGAAGACCACCCGCTGTTTTTCAGGCAGGGTAAGAATGGCTTTCTGAAGCTTGAGTTGCAACGCATCGCCGTTAAACCAGGGATCGTTCTCAAGTGAATTGGTCAGTTGTTTTTCAACGTCCACAAGAGGCAGCAAAAAGCGCCGTTTGCGATTATTCAGGAATGATAGAGCCTCATTGGTTGCAATCCTGTATAACCAGGTATAGAGGCTGGCGTCTTCGCGGAAGCTCTCAAGTGCGTTCCACACTTTAATAAATGTATTCTGTAGTACATCATCCGAATCTTCATGGCTGATCACAAGCTTCCGGATATGCCAGTACATCTTTTCTTTATATTTTCTGACGATGAGGTTAAAAGCGGTTTCTTTCTTTCCAGGCATCCTGAAAAGTTCCATTAACTCCCTGTCGCTGTAATTTGCCTGTGATTCGGCCATTTGACTGATGCCGGTATGAATTAATATAACTGAACCACCTCGGTACTTCCTGATCGCACCTCGAAAGTTTTGCTAACTGTATATAACGTCTGTTTAGCATTTAATGCCCTGAACACAACCCTGTATTTGGCGGGCTGCAGCTGAAGGGTCTCATTTTTCACCGTGTTGTCGAGATTGTACACCCATTCCTCTTCCGTCGTACTCTTTCTTAAATACACACTTCCGAATCCGACTGCCGAGCGCAGGAAAGTAACAAGTCCCGGCCGCTGAATTTCAACGGTAGTGGTATGACTTTGCTTTATATCCACATCTTTCAGGTAAATCCTTGGTAAAACCGGAATCTCAAGGTCATATTTGCCTACGATGTATTTTTCTTCGGAATACATTTTCTGCATGTTCAGGGTGTTCATATCACCTGCCTTTCTTACTATAAATTCAAGGCCCCGGTACTGAACGGCATCGGGCGTTTTAAGCAGCAGCGTTCCCTGTGGCACGTCGGCCGCAATGATGGTGTGTTTGCCGGGAACGAGCCTGATGTTGTAAACATCCACTGGTGGCAGGGTGTGCACACGCATGTGATATGTAGGAAGCTGATCAAGGGTAAGGGTATCCGGAAGCCCCCTGTGGTTCAGGGTATGAATGTAATTGTAATAGATCTTTCCTGAATTGTTATCGTAGAATGTACAATTCACATTCGTTTCGGTAGGATTCCCGTCTGAATCAAGAAGGTTTATCTGGGCAGTTGTGGCATCCAGGGCCTGGCTGATAACAACCTTCATTACCTCCTTCAGCTTTTCTTCATATTGTGCATTGTAATAATTTCCGATGCAGTTGAATGTCTGTTCAAAATTTTCATCAATGCCTATTCCGATTACAAAGGGCTTGAGTATAATACCCTGCTTTTGCAGGTCCTGTGAAACCTGGCATGCATCACCGTCACAGGCTTCAACGCCGTCAGTAATCAGGATGATTATATTCCGGCAGTTTTCCACATCCGGGGGGAAATCGCTTCCTCCCATTTGAAGTGAGTAGGCAATGGGTGTAGTTCCTTTGGGCACGAGAAAACGGAGTTTCTGTCTTATAAGAGGTGCGTTATCGCTGGCAAAAGGCACTTCAAGCTTTGTGTCGTTGCAGTTCTGGGGTGGAACCGGACTCTGGTGTCCGTAAATCCGCAGCGCCATTTTTACATTGGATAATTGCTCCAGGCTGTCGATTATATGAATCAGCACATTCCGGGCAATTGAGATCTTTGTCTCCTTTTGCCAGGTTCCGGCCATGCTTTGTGAGGCATCGAAAATAAAAAGGATCCGGGTTTCGGGAGGCTGGTATTTCGGTGGCTGGGTCTGGCTTTGTGCCGGAATGCAGACACAAAGAATAACAAGCGCTGTTATGAAGCCTCTCAGTACACAGTCATGCATCACAACACGCTTCATGAATCATTGGTTTAATGGATGAATTTCAACTCAATAACAACGATACGTGAGAAGAAAAAGTATGTTTCAAATCAGTAACCTCATTTTCGGGTTACATGTTTGATCAGCTTTACCAGTTCCATGGCCATAAGCGGGAATGACGATATCACTATTACCATTACCCAATCAAACCAGCCCAGCGGAATGGTTTTAAACACACTCTGTAAAAAGGGCACGTAAACTACGGCCATCTGAAGGGCAAAAGAGATCAGTGCAGCATAAACCAGCTGGGGATTCGACATGATTCCCAATTTGAAGATTGATTTGGTATTGCTTCTGCAATTGAATGAATGAAACAGCTGGCTGCAGGCAAGTACAATGAAACATGCAGTGCGGGCACGTTCGAGACTTTCGTGTTCAACAAAGTATACAAGGCTGAAAGCAAGCAAAGCACAAAATGCAATAAATACCCCCTGGATCATGATGGTACCTCCCATTTTCCTGGTGAGAACCGATTCTTCTTTTGGCCTTGGTTTGCGTCTCATCACGTCTTTGTCGGTTGGATCCACACCCAGCGCCAGTGCGGGGAGTCCGTCTGTCACAAGGTTAATCCACAGAATGTGAATGGGAAGCAGGGGAATGGGCAAACCGATCACCGAGGCAACAAACATTACCAGGATTTCACCGACATTACATGAAAGAAGGTAATGGATGAATTTGCGGATGTTTGAATAAATACCGCGTCCTTCTTCAACCGCGGCAACAATTGAGGCGAAATTGTCATCGGTAATCACCATCTCGGACACTTCCTTTGTAACATCGGTACCTGTAATTCCCATGGCCACACCGATATTGGCTTCCTTAACAGCAGGCGCGTCATTCACGCCGTCACCTGTCATGGCCACCACATGTCCTTTATCCTGCCATGCCTTAACGATCCTCATTTTATGTTCCGGAGAAACACGGGCATATACAACCGTCTTATCCACATGTTTCCTGAATTCATCCTCGGGCATTTTGTCGAGTTCATCCCCTGTAAAAGCCAGTGAATCTTCCTGGTAAAATCCAAGGTCGCGTGCGATGGCAACAGCCGTGTTTTTGTGATCGCCTGTAATCATTACCGATTTGATACCTGCCGAGCGGCATTCTTTCATGGCTATTTTAACCTCGGGACGCGGAGGGTCAATCATGGCGATCAGGCCAAGGAACGTGAGTTCCCGTTCGACGTGTGCGGCTTCAATATCCTGCGGCATCTGATCAAATTCACGGTAGGCAACTCCCAGTACTCTCATTGCTTTATCGGCCAGATCAGCGTTCGCCTTCATTATCGAGTTGCGCTTTTCAGGATTCAGTCCGGTCACATTCCCGTTTTCTTCAGCATTGCTGCAGTTTCCAAGGAGAATATCCGGGGCGCCCTTGACAAATGCTACAAATCGGTCTCCGTCCTTCCTGAGGATCGACATTTGTTTCCTGTCGGAATCAAAGGGTATTTCTTCAACAAATGGGAACTGGTTTTCAAGTGATTTCTTATCCGACCCTGCTTTTCCCGCCATGGTGAGCAGTGCGCCTTCAGTGGGGTCACCGACAATTCGGAATACCTGGCCGTCCTTTACCAGTTGGGCACCGTTACACAGTACACATCCATGGATCAGCTTCTGTAAGCCGGGATTTCCCATAGGATCAACCTTCTTCTTTCCATGAGTGAATTCTCCGGTCGGGTTATAGCCAATTCCGGATATATCGTAAAATTCGCCGGCATGAAAAACCGACTGCACGGTCATTTCATTCTTCGTAAGCGTACCGGTTTTGTCGGAGCAAATGACTGAAGTACTGCCAAGAGTTTCTACTGACGGCAGTTTCCGAATTATGCAATTCCGTTTGACCATGCGTTGTACTCCCAGGGCCAGTGCAATGGTAACCACGGCTGGTAATCCTTCGGGTATGGCTGCCACGGCAAGACTAACAGCGGACAGGAATAAACCCACAACTTCTTCACCCCTGAAATAGCCAATAAGGAAAATAATGGCTACAAGGCCAAAAACAATAAACAAGATGATTTTTCCGAATTCTTTCAGTTTATCTTGGAGAGGAGTGGTTGTGTCTTCTATCTCCTGGATCATACCCGCAATTTTGCCCAGCTCGGTATTCATACCGGTGCCTGTTACAATGGCCCTAGTCTTTCCTGAAACTACCGATGTGCCCATATACAGCATATTGGTACGATCGGCCAGAGCGGTATCTTCATTTTCAAGTCGGGAAGCCGACTTTGTCACCGGTGTGGATTCTCCGGTGAGGCTGGCTTCGTGTGTGGATGTGTTGCCTGTAGCATACACAACGCGGCTGTCGGCCGGAACATAATCCCCGGCTTCCATTTCTACAAGATCACCGGGAACAATCTCCGAAGAAGGCACAACAAGGTGCCTGCCGTTGCGGATAACCTTTGTATTGGGAGATGAAAGTTTTTTAAGTGCGGCGAGCGATTTCTCAGCCCTGTATTCCTGCACAAATCCAAGAACTGCATTCAGGATAACAATACAGATAATGGCAATGGCATCTACCCATTCGCTCAGGAACCCGGAGACCAGGGCGGCCCCAATCAGAACCCAGATCATGAAATCCTTGAACTGGTCAAGGAAGAGAGCTATAGGTGAACGTCCTTTTTTTTCCTGGAGTTGGTTCGGCCCGTATTTTTGTTGTCTGGCATGTATTTCTTCGGTAGGAAGACCACTTTCAATGTCGGTATCGAGTTTCTGTGCAACAGCATCGGCTTCGGCAAACCACCATTTATCCATCATGTATAACTTTTGAAATCAGAGCCGAAGATAGGATTTTAGGGGCGAATAAACAAGAAGAACTGTGACTGTGACTAGTGACTGGTGACTAGTTGTTTACGAGTCACCAGTTACCAGTCACCAGTTACCAGCCACCGGTTACAAAAACTTACTTTTTATTTCCGCTGTTACTAAAGCATTTTCCACATCAGCAGATGAATACATTTTGAATGTTATTGCCCTTAGTTTCCCGAATCGACGGCCGTTCATAAAGTCGCTTATGACAGAGGCGGGCAGGGTGCTGTTTTCAATTGCCGTTTCTGCCTTATCACCAAAATAATAGGTTACCCTGAAGGTATCCTGTTGAACACCTAGCCAGAACAGGGTTTTCTTTTTCAGAGTCATTTTGAAAAGCCAGCTCTTGCCGTCGTTGTAATAACGCCATTCACCGGCAGAACCCGGGAATTTCCGGTGAATGGCTGCCATAAGGTTTATCCAGTGTTCCTTGTTTTCTTTAATGATTGAAAAAATCAGTTCATCAGTCGGATTAACCGATTGATCTGTTAATACAAGTGGTTCCATGGGATATGAGGTTTAATTATTCTTTCTTAAACGTAAATTTTCCCCCTCCCTGTTCAAGAATAAAGGTATTGTTGTCAGGCTGAAATCTCATAACTATGCCGGCCTGCTGAAAAGTAAAGACATCTTCTTCTGTTGATTCCAATGGAATTTCCGGCTGATCAGTTCCCTGACCGAACAACTTTCCGTCGCGTGACTTAATGGTTACCTTAATAGGTATATCCGGGCATGCATACACTCCCTCGTATTTTACCAGGTCTTCCGCTTTAACGGCATAGGTTGTAAACTCAGGCAATTTGTCAGGAACACCATAATAATTATTCACCGTGCTCAGAAGTATATCATTGAGCTTATAGCGCGTTCCGTTCGAGCAAACGGCAAAAGCAACCTTATCCTCCGGAACGTAACAAAGTACTGAACTGAATCCATCAATACCGCCTGTGTGACCGTACACCTTTTTATCGTCGTATGGAAATTGAAGCATTCCCAGTCCGAAATTATCCTTGATGGTGGTCATCTGATCAAGGCTCTGTTGGGATATCAATTTCCCGTTAAATAAGGCATAAATAAATTTGGTAAGATCAGAAGGAGTTGAAACAATTGAACCAGCGCCATGGGGTATACTCATGTCGGTCTCAGGCTGTTTTACCCAGTCGTTTATATATTCAAAGGAATAGCATTCATTCTTGTTTAAATCGGTTTTTGCTCCATAATATGTCTGGGAAAGCCCGATCTTTGAGCAGATCTGGTTCTTAAGCACTTCGCCGTAAGGTTTGCCATATAATTTTTCTACTATGAGTCCCAGTAAATAAAAGTTCGTATTGCTGTAGTCGGCTTTAGTATCCGGTTCGAAATCAGGCTTGTTTTTCGAAATGATATCCAGCATCTGATCATGGGTCATAGGCTTCTGGTAATATGTCATGTAGAGTGAGTCATTGGTAAAACTGTGAATGCCGCTGCGGTGACTCAGCATTTCACCGATAGTGATTTTACCAGAGTTTGGAACCGAGGGATAATACTTGTCTAATGTTGTTGCCAGGCTTATTTTGCCCTTTTCGACCATTTGCATAATCAGTACAGTGGTAAACATTTTTGAGATGGATCCGATCCTGTAATGCGTTTTGATATCGGATGGCAGTTTCTCCGGTGATGTTTCACGATAGCCAAATGATTTGGCATACAAAACATTTCCATCGGTAAGTACGGCTACACTTCCCATGGATTGGTTCCTTTCTGACAACAGGTTCAGGAGACTGTCTTCGTGGGCACTAATGAAGCGCTGTCCATTTGTTATACTACTAAAAAGAAGTATGAAAGATAATATCAGGAAATTCGTTTTCATAGGATGAAATTAATGGTTTTTAATTATGACGACGGGGATAGTAATTTTACAGCAATAGGACATCTAAATTTAACTTTAAGTTACACAGTTCAATTACAATTTGTACTTTTAATCGGTTATATTTTCAACATGTACCAGAAAGACTATATCCTCCGCATGATTGAAATGTTGGGTGAATTGCTGAGAGCCATGTTTGGAATGATCAAAAAGCGGCAGTTCACACAGGCTGAGGAATCTATCGGAGAAGCCTATCTTACCATGCTCCGGAAGGACTCCGCTTTTTTCCAGGAAATACCGGCTGATAAACTCACCAAAACATTGCTTGAAGACCATAATTATACCCATCAACACCTTGAAATCCTCGCAGAACTGATGTATGCGGAAGCCGAACTGAATTACGCCAGGAACAAAATATCTGACAGCCTGCCATTCTATCAGAAATCGCTTGTATTATTTGAGTTTGTTGATGATGCATACCGCACCTGGTCGGAAGACCGGATAAAGAAGATTAATAAAATCAGGGAAAGGTTATTTGAGGGGAGAGGTGAGATGGGAGACGGGGAGACGGGGAAGAAGGGGAGACGGGGAGACTGGGTGAAGGGGTGAAGGGGTGAATGGGAGACCTGATATTGGATGCTGGATACGGATGCTGGATACTGGATGCTGGATGCTGGATACTGGATACTTGATACTGGATGCTGGATACTAGATACTGGATGCTGGAGATCGGTCCCTAGAGTCCCTAATGTCCCTATCGTCGCTAACGTCCCTGAAAAATATCGAACAAGGTACACCGATTTAAGATTTAAGAAGTTTTCCTAACAGACTACAGACTACAGACTACAGCCTAACAGACTAAATATCAATATGAAAAACCTTCTCATCATCCTTCTAACGTTAACCCTGATTATCTCGTGCAGTAAACCCTTTACAGGAAAACCCTTCGAAAATAAAATACAGTCCATTCCGGGCAGGATTCAGTGCGAATTTTATGATACCGGGGGAGAGGGCATAAGCTATCACGATACGGATAGTGTGAATAACGGCAGTGGCAGGCTGAACCCGGCAAACGGCAGTTTTTACAATGAATTCAGGATGAATGAAGGCGTTGATATTTCCTACACAAAAACAAACGGCACGGATGATAATCCTTACAATGATGTGATGCCCGAAATGAACCAGCTTTACGTCGGATGGACTGAACCCGGCGAATGGATTTGCTACAGCGTGGATGTGAATAAGGCAGGGAAATATAAGATCGGGTTGATGTTTACCTCAAACCGGGGCGGCGAAATTGAAGTGGTGAATGAACGGCAGGAAAGCACAGGCGCCATGAAAGTTCCATCTACCTATAAGGATGCAGATACAGTGGCCTGGAGGCAATGGCATCACTGGAACAAACTAGACAGCCTGGGTTCAATAACTCTCAAAAAGGGAAAGCAGGTAATCACGCTGAAAACAATGGCCAGCGGCAACATGAATTATGATTATCTTGAATTCGTTCCTGTGAAGTGAGTAAGGAGTAAAGAGTAAGGAGTAAGGAGTAAGGAGTAAAGACCTGTCAGAGTCGGGTTATGGGTTACTTCTTTTGGCCATTTGCTCCTTTAACCAGGAGATTGCAGCATTCTCTTCAGTGAAAAGACGAGTAGGAACCTTAGGCTTATTGAATTTCAGGAATATATTGGCAAAATAACTTGTGAATTTTGAATCCATGAGGATGGCTGTTCCCGCTACATGAGGCCTGTATTGGGCCGCAGCGTATTCACGTGTTTTTGAATCAACAAACAACATATCGCGGATGTCGATGAGGTTTGCGCACAGGCACTCGCCGCACCATGTATCTCCCACAACAGTCATTTTTTGAACCGTGTCGAGATCAAGTGTGCATTTATTTACTGCAATATACCGGTAGATCTTGTCATCGCCTTCAATGACGCGTATTTTATCGTTTACAAGGGTTTCTCTCATGGCCGATTTTAATTGGCGTGAAGGTAAAAAAAAATTTATATCAACAATTATATAATCAATTGTTTATATCTATTTGCCTTAAGCCCAAACACCTCCGCATTTTTTTATTTATTTTACCCTGACTATTAATTTAATACTTTACCCAAATGGCTAATACGAATAATAAAAAGGCCCCCAAAAACACGGGGTTGTTGTCAAAGGCAAAAAAACTCATAGATAAAGCTGATGACATTCTTGATGATTCCGTAGATAAGGTAAAAAAAAGCCAGACATTTAAAAAGGCTACAAAGGCAGTAAAGAAAGCCGAGAAATATGTAGAGAATACAATTGACGATCTGAAGAAGAAAGCTAAGGCAAAACCGGCAGCCAAAAAAGCAGCACCCAAAAAGGCAGCTCCTAAAAAAGCCACAGCAAAGAAAGCTGCTCCAAAGAAAGCTGCAGCTAAAAAAGCCGCTCCGAAGAAGGCAGCTCCAAAGAAAGCCGCAGCTAAAAAAGCTGCTCCCAAAAAAGCCGCTGCAAAAAAACCGGCAGTAAAAAAAGCAGCACCTAAAAAAGCCGCTCCCAAGAAGGCTGCAGTTAAAAAGGCTGCTCCTGCAAAGAAGGCTGCCCCGGCTAAAAAACCTGCCGCTAAACCTGCCCGTCCTGCAAAAGGATAATATTTGTTTTAAAGATTCGCAGAACGCCATTTATCACGTCACATCCCGACTGGATGTGACGTGATTTGTTGCGTTTGTAGGTCATTGATGACACCGAATACCGACCACCGATTACCGATTACCGACCCCCAATTACCGACTGCTGATTCCCTGTTGCCGGATTTGAACTATATTTGTTTAAGGTTGTTCCGAAAAGCAAAAACAAATTATGGAAAAAAGAAAACTCGGGTCATCAGGTGTTGAAGTTTCAGCGGTTACTTTTGGTGCATGGGCAATTGGCGGCTGGATGTGGGGTGGTGCCGACCGCAGGGACGCATTGGATGCAATAAGGGTTTCCATTGACCACGGAGTGACGTCAATCGATACTGCACCTGCCTATGGACAGGGTTTAAGCGAAGAAATTGTCGGCGAAGCCATCAGGGGCATTGACCGTTCCAACATACAGATTCTTACCAAATTCGGGTTGCGTTGGGATACAACTGAAGGAGAGTTCTTCTTTAAAAGCACGGATAACCAGGGCAGGCCGATCAACATGCATAAGTTTGCATCCGCCGAATCTGTGATCCGTGAATGTGAAGAATGCCTGACCCGACTGAAAACCGATTATATTGACCTGTTCCAGATCCATTGGCCTGATAACACCACACCGGTATCCGAAACCATGAAAGCCCTGGACAAGCTTCTGGCCGCCGGTAAAATCAGGGCTGCCGGTGTCTGCAATTATTCTCCCGCGCAGATGGAAGAAGCTGCAAAAACAATTAACCTGGCTTCCAACCAGGTCCCTTATAGCATGGTATACAGGGATATTGAAAAGGATCTCGTTCCTTACTCAATCAAAAATAGTAAAGCCATTATTGTTTATAGTCCCTTACAACGTGGTCTCCTTACCGGCAAAATTAAACCGGGACATCATTTTAATGAAGGCGATACAAGGAAAGGCAACCAGTTTTATACCGATGACAGCATCAATCGTGTGAATGCCTTTCTTCAAAAGATAAAACCGCTGGCCGAAAGCAAAAACGCAACGCTTACACAACTGGTTATCCGTTGGACGCTTGAACAGCCCGGAATTACAGTGGCGCTTGTAGGTGCCCGCAATAGCGCCCAGGCGATTGAAAACGCCGGCGCTGCCGGGGTTACTTTAAGTGCTGAAGAAGTGAAGTTTATTACTTCGGAGCTTGAGAAGATGTGAGAGGAGACTGGGAGAGGGGGAGAAGGGGAGAAGGGGAGAATGGGTGACTAGTCCCATGGGTCTCATTCGTCCCATAGGTCCCAGACCATTAGACCAGAGACTGACCAACAGACTAACAGACTAACAGACTAAATACCAAAAAACATGAAACAAAAAAACATCCTTTTTATTACGGTTGCCATCGCGGTAATGGTTATTTCGGTCTCATCTTGCGCCCACAACCAGGTGGTGGATACATGTCTTACAGGTGAGAAATATGGTTTCTGGGCCGGATTGTGGCACGGAATCATTGCACCTGTCGATTTTGTGGTAAGCCTGTTCAATGATAAAATCACCATGTATGCCCAAAATAATAACGGGACCTGGTACGCATTCGGTTTTCTTTTGGGCAGCGGAGGCTGGGGATTGCTGGGCGGCGCCGGTGCAAAAAGGAGAAGAAGGAGAAGGGATTAATAAAAGGGCGCCGTGAAAAGCACGTCATTGCGAGGAGCTTGAAAATCTTTGATTATAATACAATTAATCGCGACGAAGCAATCTGCTAGCACAGGCAGGGCCTAGCCAAGAGTAAGTACGGCAATTTTCCTGTATTTCTTGGTTAGGTTCTTCCTGTGCGGGCAGATTACTTCGTCGACTTAAAATTCTGCTATAATCAGTTATTTGTCAAGCTCCTCGCAATGACGATTTTATATCACTCGTCGCAATGACGATTCCTTTACTTCGTTCCTTTCTTCATATTAATTAGTATAACACCATCATAATCTTCTTTCGTGTATTTTTCCATAGTTTCTTTCTTATTTAACACAGTCATGGACTCAATTTGTTTGGGATCAAGTGATTCAAGATTTTCCACAGGCTTGCCATCTACAAGATAAAGTATTCTGGAAGCCGGTTCATCCCCTGAATGCCTGATAATCACTTTTCTTTCTTCGTGTTTAACCTTATCCCCGTCATCTTTGATCACAATAACGGTTTTGACAGAATCTCCGAAATCTTCTTCGCGAACCGATTTGTCGTCATCGATATGCACGGTATAGCGCCTTGTTCCCCCTTGGTCATCGCTATGTGATATAGTTTCGCTATGTGAAACATTTCCGCTGTGCGAAACATCCTCACTGTGTGTAACGCTGGTGCTATGGGCTACATGCTTATGATCGGGACTTGCTACCGTTACATCCCATGAGTGGGAATCTTCGCCCATGCGTACTTTCATCACCTCATCTTCTGCATCTTTTCCGGTCAATACTTCTTCCTTTTCGGTTACAATAGTATCATTCGGATGATCCTTGCTTACCTTTTTAATTATAGTCTTTTTAATTACCGTGTCGGGACGCACAACATCATTGGATGTCTTTGTGTCCGGGCTTGTTGCTCCATTGAATCCTGCCATAACTATAAACACGAGCAAAGCCACCGGCACAATAGCAAGCAGCCGTGAAAGTGTATTTTTCCTGATTTTTGATTTAGTCATCATAATGATTCTTTTTTTAATTAATGATTGATTGAAGCTTGAAGAAAGCGCTACAAGCCTTTCTTCAGTGACCTGGTTGATCAAAAGCGCCTGGTACTTTGATTTGTCAATACCGGTTCGGAGCGCCCCGTCATCAGCCTGGTATTCATGTACCAGTTGCAAAGAGCCTTTCAGCATCCAGGCAAACGGATTGAACCACATTACGGCCGTTAGCAGTTCAATCAGCAGGATGTCAAAGGAATGGTACTGGTTTACATGCACTTTTTCATGGGTAATGATCTGTTCCAGATCGGAATCATCCGGAACAGGATGAATAAAAATCCACCGGAAAAACGAAAATGTGGTTTGAAACCGGTGATTATACAGCAAGATGCAATCAGCGAGATGCACCTTGTATGATTTTCCGTATTGCAATCTCAGGATAATCAGCATGGCCAGGATCCGGATCAGTAAAATTCCTGCAATGGCCAGGTATACTCCGATCGCAATTTTCTTCAGGTTATGTTTAAGAAAAACAAGCCATAATCCATGATTTGACTGTTTGCCTGCAGGAATGACATTTACAGGGTTTGTACCGGTAAGTACTACCTGTACTGCCTGTTTTTTCTGAAACCAGCCGGTATGGATCGTATAACCTGAGAGGGGGATTATCAGTGAGAGGATCATAGAGGCAACAAGGAATATCCGGGCATGCTGAAAGTTTACACACTGCCGGAACAACAAACGGTAAGCTATGTAAAAGAAACCCAGACAAACCGATGCAATGAGTGTATAACGCAGGATTTCCATACTATTGCTTTTTATTATGAATCTCTTTCTCCACTATCTCGCGTAGTTCTTCAAGTTCAGCCAGGCTGATTTCCTTACTTTTTACAAAGGTGGAAACCAGTTGGTTTATTGAACCGTTGAAGAGTCCCCTGAACGTGTCCTTTAATATATATTGGGCATACTCTTTCTGGGTAACAACCGGGTAATACACGTGGGTTTTTCCGTATGTCTTGTGTGAAACATACCCTTTCTTTTCAAGTACTTTGATCACTGTGGCCACAGTGTTATAAGCAGGTTTGGGCTCAGGAAGGTTATCCAGAATATCGCTTACGGCGCCTTCCTTAATTTTCCAGAGGGCTTTTAACAGATCTTCCTGCGCTTTTGTAATTTCTTTCATAAAAAACATTTTGTTAAGCAAATGTAACTATAAAAATTATTTATCTACTACAATTATAGTTAAAATTTCATAAAATGATATACACCCGCCATAGTGCACGGTATACAAGGGTAAGCTCGCGGCTACCATAATGCCGGCCCTATGGGCCTTTGATGTTGTTCCTATGAGGACTTTGCTACCATAATGCCGGCCCTATGGGCCTGCCATAATGCATGTAAATAGACAAGGGTAAGCTCCGCTAGGAGCGGCATTACGGTAGAAATATGCAGGTTTGATAACTCAAAAGCTCCGCTAGGAGCGGCATTATGGTAGGTTTTGAGCATAATGCCGGCCATAACGGTCTTTTTGAGCGTCGGGACTATTTTGCGTAATTCTCAGAAATATGCCAGTAATAAAATGTTTATATTTATCGCTTCATTTCAACTGGCAAACAATAACCAAATAAGTAAAACCCATGAAAAAATTCTTCTTGCTTGTTTTCGCCGTTTCTACTGTAATGGCAGCCTGTACGAAAAAACCGGCACCCGCTGAAAATAAACTTACAATGGAAAACTGGGGAACCGTGGATAGCATGCCTGTGCAGCTTTACACACTCACCAACCTGAAAGGAATGACGATAAAAATAACCAATTATGGCGGCATTCTTACATACGTAGGTGTTCCTGATAAAAATGATTCAATCGGCAATGTGGTGCTTGGATTCGATAAACTTGACCAGTATCTGCTTGACCATCCGAATTTCGGCGCTACAATTGGCCGCTTCGGAAACCGGATTGGAGGAGCTAAATTTACACTCGAAGGTACTGAATATAAACTCGCGGCCAATGATGGTCCCAATACGTTACATGGCGGTATGAAGGGATTCGGCAAGCATGTTTTCACGGTGGATACCGCTTATGCCAATGCCGATTCACTTGTTGTAAGCCTGGTCAGAACAAGCCCCGATATGGAAGAAGGCTTCCCCGGCAATCTTAAGGTCCATGTTACCTATGTGCTGACCGACAGCAATGAGATAAAACTATATTACGAAGCCGAGACCGACAAACCGACTGTCCTTAATCTGACGAATCACAGCTACTTCAACCTGAACGGCGGAAAGACGGATATCCTGGGACATGAACTAACACTTTTGGCCGATTCAATTACACCAACTGACGCCACTCTGATTCCCACAGGCGTCCTTGCACCGGTTGCAGGCACTGCTTTTGATTTTACATCACCCCATGCCATTGGTGAGAGAATCGACAGCGTGAAGGGCGGATATGACATCAACTATAAATTAAGGAATAAAGCCGGGGAATTTGTAAAAGCTGCTGAAGTTTATGATCCTGCATCAGGCAGGGTAATGGAAGCCTTCACCACCGAACCGGGCATCCAGTTTTATTCGGGCAACTTCCTCAATGGCAGGTTTGCAGGCCATGACGGAGTTGTGTATAACCTGCATTATGGATTCTGTCTGGAAACCCAGCATTTCCCAGATTCACCGAATAAACCACAGTTCCCTTCAACGGTGCTGAAGCCGGGAGAAAAATATACTCAGACGACTATTTATAAGTTCTCTGTGAGGTAGTTTTCATGCTGTTTCAAAGTTGTTTCAAAGTTGTTTCAAAGTTGTTTCAAAGTTCCATTCATTAGAATAATTTGGAACAATTTGGAACAATTTGGAACAATTTGGAACAATTTGGAACAATTTTGGAACCATATGAAACAACCTTGGAACAACCTGAAACCATTTGAAACAAACTACTCATACCTCAACGCCTCCACCGGGTTCATCCTTGCAGCCCTGTAAGTCTGCCAGGCTATTGTTATAAGTGCTATTGCTATTGAAATCATCAGCGCTGCCAGGTATACCCACCATGAAATTTCAGTACGGTAGGCAAAATGCTGAAGCCACCTGTGCATCGCATACCATGAAGCCGGTATGGCGATGCAGAAGGCAAGCATAATCCAGATCAGGAACTGCTTTGAAAGGACAATCAATATATCGGCAGGCTGTGCTCCGTTTACTTTGCGTATCCCGGTTTCCTTGGTTCTTCTTTCAACTGCATTGGTTGATAGGCCGAAAAGTCCCATCAGTGCAATCATAAGCGACATGAAAGAAAACATGCTGACAAGCGAATAGGACTGGTCGTCTTTCACATAGCTCTGGTGCAATCCTTCATTAACCCAGGTAATTTCAATGGGATCATCCGGATATACCGTGCTCCATAATTTCTTCAGATCTTCAATGGTTTTCCTGTTATCACCCGCCTCAAGCCTTACGGCAAGTTGCTGGATGATCTGGGTATTGTAAGCAACCGACATAGGCTTGATCTCATCATAAAGCGACCGGATATGAAAATTACCGAATACACCGATTATATTTAATTTTACAGGATTCTCCGGACCGTCCGGAAGAATGTAATTGTCAATGGCTTCCTGGGCAGTTTTAAATCCCATTTTCTTCACGGCTGCTTCATTAATTAATATGGCCGTGCTGTCGCTTCCGTATTCGGGCGAAAAGGTCCGTCCCGCAACCATTTTAATGCCCAGCGTCTCAACAAGGCCGTAATCTCCCTGGATTTGTTCAAGATCAAATTTCTCATCCGAGCCCGGGAGTTTGTAATAATTAAGCCACCACTGATCGGTGGGAGGAATGTAATTGGCCCCGGAAACACCTTTTATACCAGGCACTTTTTTAAGCTCCTCCGTGAAAAGCCTGTATTTGTCGGACGTGTTATTGATTCCGGAAAACAGGTTAACGAATTGAGGAACCTTAATCGATAAAAGTTCCTCCTTCCGGTAACCGAGGTCCTTATGGCGCACAAGCCACAACTGTTTCTGCATCACAAGGAGGCAAATCAGTAGTCCGGCCATGATGGTGAACTGAAGAATAAACAAAACACTTCTTGCAGGAACCAGGCTTCTTGTGGCCGGCAGCTTATTTCGCAGGCTTTCAATGGGCGCCACTCGTGATACGTTCAGCGTGATATACAGGCTCGACAGGAAACCCAAAACAAATACAAGTACAAGAAATGCAGCCAGTAATCCGGCATTTGAGAAGATTCCTTTATATACAACGAGACCAAGATGCGATTTAAACCAGGGTATGGCCAGTTCAACCAGCATCAGCGATATCTGGGCGGCAAGGATAAAGACAATCAGAAATTCAGTACGAACCAGCGACACCAGGTCTCCATGCGAAGCACCTACAACTTTGCGGATGCCGAATTCCTTGATACGCTGGTACGACAAGGCAAGCGACAGCAATATGAAATTGATTACCGCTATGGCCAGCACCAGCACCGCAATGGATGCAAATATGATTACCCTGGTTATACTGCCCTGTGGTTCCATTATAGCTCCGGGGTTTTTCGAGTACAGGTGTATTCTTGTAACAGGCTGCAGGCTGTAATTGAACTTCTGTTCTTCAGGTCCTTTTGGTACGACTTTGTTAACAAAATCAGGAAACCGGTCTGAAACGGTTTTGAACTGCCCGGGTTTTTTTAGCAGTACATAAGTCTGCATTGAATTAGCTCCCCAGTTGTGGCGCATATTTTCTCCCATGATCTTCAAACCAAATTTTATTGAAGTGATAAAGCCCGCATGGAAATTGGATTGTTCGGGAATATCCCTGAATACGCCTTCAATGGTGAAAACATGATTTTCGTTAAAAACGCGGGCTGTAATGGTTTTGCCTGCTACGTCAGTAGTGCCGAAATATTTAAGTGCTTTGGATTCGGCAATCATGATACGGTCAGGTGATCGCAGAATTTTCGAGGGATCGCCATTTACGAGCGGGAAAGTAAAAATGTCAAAAAAAGTGGAATCGGAGTAGATAATATTATGGTCTCTTACATATCCTTTATCAGTGAGAATATAAAATCCCGACCAGTCAAGTCCCGCAAAACGGACTGTCTTTTCTATTTCAGGAAAAAAGCCGGGTAAAGCATCGGCCAGAACAAAAGGGGTGTATGACCAGTCTTCATGCATAACCACTGCAATCCTGTCCTTCTTTTCATGAAACTGATCAAAGCCGGTTTCATAACGTATATGCAGCAGGATAATAAAACAGCAGGCCAGTCCAAGCGACAGCCCTACAATATTTATAAACGAGTACAATTTGTTTTTCCAAAGAAACCGGAAAGCAAGACGGAAATTCAGGTTCATAACAATTTGGTTTTTTCGTGAAATATCCAAGTATATGCCAAAAAATTATAAGGTTGAAAATGAATTATATACCTTAATGATCGCTAAATACCTGTTGGATTTCCGGACACTTCTTGTTGATTTTTCAGACAGATTACAGACCTTTGAATAAATAGTAAAAAATGCGACAAAAGGGCAGACTGCTGATTGTTGATGATAATGCCGACCTGCTGGCAGGACTGAAATTGTTCCTGGCTCCCCATGTTGAAAGCGTATCGGTATTGAAAAACCCGAACCTGATCCCGGAAACCATCCGCAAAGAAAGCTTTGATGTGGTATTGCTGGATATGAATTTTACAGCAGGCATTAATTCAGGGAATGAGGGATTATTCTGGATGAAGCGGATTCTTGAACATCAGCCGCTCATTTCTGTAATTCTCATTACTGCATTTGGTGATGTGGAACTTGCCGTGAGGGCTATGAAAGAAGGGGCCACCGATTTCATTCAGAAATCGTGGGATGAAGATAAAATACTGTCTACAGTACTTTCGGCTGTTGCCATAGCGCAGTCAAAAAAAGAAATACAGGATCTAAGGCAAAAGCAGAAACATCTGAATGAAGGGAATTCAAGGCAGTTTGTGTTTTGCGAACCCGTTTCAGACTTAATGAAATCGGTTACCCGCATGGTGCAAAAAGTAGCACCCACCGATGCAAGCGTGCTGATTCTGGGGGAAAACGGAACCGGTAAAGAGGTTGTTGCCCGTGAGATTCACAGGCTTTCTTCCAGAAAAGATGAGATTTTCATTTCAGTCAATATTACCGCCATTCCGGACACACTTTTTGAAAGTGAGCTTTTCGGTCATGTCAAAGGAGCTTTTACCGACGCAAAAGAAGCCAGGGCAGGGCGTTTTGAACTTGCCAATCACGGAACCCTGTTTCTCGATGAGATCGGTAACCTTAGCCTGCCCATGCAGTCCAAGCTTTTGTCGGTTCTGCAGGAAAAGACGATAACCCGACTGGGTTCAACAACTCCGGTTTCAGTGGATTTCAGGCTTATATGTGCCACCAATATGCCTCTGGAGAAAATGGTAGGCGAAGGCACCTTCAGGCAGGACCTGTTATTTCGGCTGAACACCATTGTAATTGAAGTTCCGCCGTTAAGACAACGACCTGAAGACATCCCGGCTTTGGCTGAGTTTTACGTGAAAATGTACGCTTCGAAATATTCGAAAAAGATAAAGGACATTGATGAAAAATCAATGGATGCCCTTACCCGTTACAACTGGCCCGGTAATGTGAGGGAACTACAGCATGCCATGGAAAAAGCCGTCATTTTGTGTGATGACGATTTGCTTTCATTCAATGAAATGGGAAGCAGGAAAGCAGCAGAACCGGAAGGTTTCAACCTTGAAGATCATGAAATGAACCTGATAAAAAAGGCAATCGAAAAGAATAAAGGCAATATATCCGCAACGGCAGCCTCACTTGGAATCAACAGGTCAACATTGTATGAAAAGCTCAGGAAATATGATATCCGGTAAATACAGCCTCACGCTGATAGTGCTCATCGTATCGTTGGCAGGAGTAAGTCTTTTGCTCGGGTGGCTCGCATTCGGACTTCATGCCTGGATTACCTTTTATAATGTGACTATTGTATGGATATTGCTGTGTGTGGCCTTGTTCTGCCATGTCAGAAAAGTGAACCGTGACCTGGCTCGTTTTTTCGAAGTGGTAAGGGACCAGGATACGGTAAGACATTTTGATCTGGCCAAGAGCGACCCTGCATTTCGCGATTTGCATGAACGAATGAATGAAGTGATTTTCATCCTGGCCAACCTGAGAAGCGAAAAGGAGGAAGATTACCGGTTTTTCAGGGCAGTTTTCGATCATGCCGGAACGGGTCTGATCGTTCATGATGAAAATCATGATATAGTACTTATTAATAAGGCAGCTACGCAATTGTTGGGAACGAAAAAGTTCAGTGATTTAAAGGAGTTCCTTCCTGAACATACAAGGCCCGGGGCAAAAACCACTGTCAGGCTGGAGCAGAATGGCAATGAGGTGCAACTTTCGGTTCGCAGCAAAAAAATATGGATCGGAGACAGGACGCTGACTTTACTTTCTTTGCAGAATATCAGGCAGGAACTTGAACAGAATGAAGTGGAATCATGGCAGAAACTGATCCGGGTTTTTATTCATGAGATTGTGAATTCGGTTAGTCCGGTTACCCTTACTGCATCGGGAATTATAAATATTCTCGAAAATAATGAGACGCTTAGTGAAAATCAGAAAAAGGAGATTGTGGACGGATTGCAGGCAATCCGCAAAAGAAGCAAGGGCATTGCAGCGTTCATGGAATCTTACAGGAGTCTTTCAAAAACACCGGCGCCCGACTTTTCTTATATCGCTGCTTCAAAACTGATGGACCAGGTGGGAAAGCTGATGCAAAACGATTTTCAGAGCCGGAATATCAAATTCTCAGTATTTGTTTCGTCAAAAGATCTCAGGATACTGTGTGATGAAAAACTGGTAGAACATGTGCTGATCAACCTGTTGAGGAATGCCGCGGAGGCACTGGTCGCTGTAAATTCCCCCGAAATCCGGTTATCGTGCGTTTCAATGCACGACAGGATACAGGTTACCGTTCAGGATAACGGGCCGGGAATTGACAGTGAAATCAGCGAAAGTATTTTTGTGCCTTTCTTTACCACGAAGCCTGAAGGAACCGGAATAGGCCTCAGTCTTTCGCGTCAGATTATGAACCTGCACGGCGGCAGCATCTTTGTGAATTCGAAACCGGGGGAAACCGTATTTACAATTAGTTTCCCGATGTAGAATTTTTATTATTTACGATTTCAGATTTACGATTTACGATTCCAAAATCCCAAAATCCCAAAATCGTAATTCGTAAATCGTAAATCGTAAATCGTAAATCGCAAATTACTTT
>DATGXG010000015.1 GCA_035299085.1 Bacteroidales bacterium
TGCTGAAAAGTGATTCCGGCATATTGTCCAAAGTACCAGTTATTAGCTTGTTTGCCTTGGGCGTTGGAGAGGACAGGAATAATGAATAAAAGAATGCTTATTTGAAAGCGGATGAAATGTTTAGCTTTCATTGCTGTTAGATTGATCTTGTAAAGATATAAAAAAAACTCGCCATCAATTACCTCACCCTGCCATCTCCAAAAAAATAAGTTCTTCCTTGCTGAATCGCATTAATTTGATTCCGTGATTTTCCTCTTTCATTGGTTTTCAATCGCTTTTGAAGGCTAAATCTTCCCGAAATTAAGCGGTCACAATAATATCTTGCCATAGTTAATGTGGTTTGTCTGAGATGGGGCACCTACAAAGCCGTATCAGCGCCGGTACTGAACTATACCAGCTTCAGTCAGGCTGACTAAAGCAGATACGGAACAGCTACGAAGCAGATATAAAGCTGATATAGCTCTGGCACAGCATTATTGCGGCCAAATCTAATTGTGCGTTGTTTGATAATTGATTTGGATTCTCCTGATGAATTATTTGATGCTTCGCTACCCTGGCGACTACCGGGCTCTACTCCTCAGCTACCCCCAGGGGGTAATTGTGGTGTAGTTCCGAAGTAGTTCCGGGGTAGCGCTCATGTATCGTATATACCAATGAATCCCGAATGAATCCCGAATGAATTGCCGGACAGGTCCCGACCTGTCCTTACGATCGCCTATCATTAATCCATCACTTTTCCTTAATTTTATGCCCCAATCACTTTTTCCTTTTTACTTTTGCCCTTTTACATTACCATCACAAATCATTAACATTCTATGTTCCAAGCTGATGACTGGTACAACCAACGAATAGCAGACGGGGGCCCTGTATACATGGAAACTCACCTGGGCCCGGGTCATTTGATTGTTGAGCCCTGGAATGGGTTTTCTTCGCTTTTAATGCTTATTCCTGCAATGTACTGGATTTACAGGATGCAAAAGGATGGCCTTAAGAACGGTTTTTTGTGGCTCGTTATTTTGCTGGTAATAATGGGCGGACTGGGAAGCGGGCTTTTCCATGCCTTCAGGGTTTCAGCTTTCTTTCTTTACATGGATATTATTCCAACGGGATTGCTCACAATGGCACTGGCAATTTATTTCTGGATAAAGGTGCTGAAGAAATGGTGGGTTGTTTTTTTCATCTACACCCCCCTGCTCACCTCACGGTTCCTGTTCTGGAACCGGCTGCCTGATTTCCTGGCAATCAACCTTTCTTATTTCCTCTCGGGTGTAAGCATTGGCCTTCCATTGATTATTTATCTTTTCAAAACAGGCTTCAAAGGCTGGCACCTGGTAACGGGTGGCATTTTATCGTTTGCCGTAGCATTGGCTTTCAGGCAACTCGACAGTTACGCCATTTCATTCCTCCCTATGGGAACGCATTTCCTGTGGCATACTTTTGCTGCTGCAGGCACTTTTTTTATTTTAGATTACCTTTTCAGGATAATTAAAATATCAAACCCACCAATCCCAACCCCTGATTAATTCCTTTTAACAATGCTAACCTCGACCCAGGTGGGGATTTCACTACTCACTACTCACTACTCACTACTCACTACTCGAAACTCACTACTTCAAAAGCCCGCCTGCTGACTGACATTTCACCGTCAGGGCCCGGCGACACCACTATAATTTCGTAAACTCCCGGTGTTTCAGGGGTGATGAAGGAATAAACCGCAGGTTCATTACCGGCCGGTTGGGTATAACTTTTAAAAAACAGGGTATTCCGTGCATCGGGGGTGGCAGGGTCAGGCGTGAAGCTTCCTGCAATGCCGGGGTTAAAAAACCTGTAGTTTATAAACGTACCTGAAGCCGGGAGATCAATACCCGCAAAATCACCTTTTCGTGAAATTATGCTCACCAGTCCCCCGTACAATTTATCACCTTTAAGGTAAGGCCTGTTAATGATTTCAATTCTTTCAACATTCGAAGGCGATGCAGCCAGTATTCTGTCAGGCTCATTCACAGCCACCTGGTCAATAAGTACCAGCGGTGCATAGGTGCCCATTTCAGGCTGCAGTCCCATTACACGTATAATCTTTTTACCACCGCTTTTCCTGACCTTTGCCAGTGCGGGTATTTCGTTGAAATACTCTTCAAGCGTAGGCAGCTGGATATACTTTTCCAATAACAACACCTGGTCAGGGGTTCCATAAAACGGGCTGTTATCAATGGGCGTGCCATGCATATTCACCTGTTTGCCGGTGGTGTTGTATGTATTGCTGATTGTAGCGTTTGCGGCCAGTTTCAATACCACCGCTTTCTCTTTTTCTGACAGGCTGAAGGCGGGTGCCGGTAATTTTACCCTGATGTTGCAAAAGTCGTTGTCAATCAATACGCGGATATGGCTGCCCCGGGTGATTTCAGGACTCAGGTACAGGTCCCTCTCACCGGTAATTGCGGGCAACGCGAAGTTAAACCTGCCGGCATCATCGGTTTTCCCGGAAATAAAATCCTGCCCTTTGCCGATAACAGAAAGGTTTATGTCCTTTTCAGCGACCACCGTTCCACTTGTTTCATCGCGCATCACACCTGAAATTGATAAACCCGCATTCTCCCTGCAGTGGAATCCGTAAGTCGTTGAATCGACAGCCAGGGGTTTAAAATATTGCAGGGCATTGAAGGTCAATTCAGGAACAACCGTTAGTGCAACAAGGTCCGCATGATTTCCGGCTTCCGGCTGTAAAGTAAATTCAACGGGCTCACCGGCATTGAACGATCTTTTATTCAGTGAAACAGTATAGTTGCTGCCACCGGCAGTTTGAGTACTATCGATGCGTAAAGGTTTGCCTGTCCCGGGCAGTACCTCATCTTTATACGGATTCACTATTCTGACCAGCAGGAAGGTATATGTGGCGGGACCTGCATTTCGCATTGCTTTGGTGTATGCGCGCAGGTAATAATACCCTGTTACGGCCTCATCGGGTATTGGCAATGCCCCTTCACTTTTTTGTCTTTTTAAAATGAACTTCCCCCTTGAAATACTTTCACCGTCGGGTGAAATCACTTCCACATACAGCACTTTGCTCAACAAAGGTTCAGCCTCGTCAATTGATTTGCTTTTCAGCAGGTCATCACTGACAAATGCCGAGAACTCTATAGCCTCACCGGTAACATAGAGTGTTCTGCCGGTGACCAGAAAAACACGTTCAGCGGCATTCGCTTTTAGCGGAACCGTTAAAAACCAGGAGAGGAGTATAAGGCATATGATTCTTACCATGGCCAGAAATCAGGTTTAACATTGATACCACCGGCAATCATGCAGTTAACGCAATTTTCATTCAGTACCACCAGGCTGTAACCAAACTGGTCACCCAGCAGGTATGCGGGATAGTCGTAAGGTGAAATTTCCCTTAGCCCGCGCCTCAGGGGGGCCGGGTTGCAGGTAGATTCAATTTCAATGGGGAGGTTTTCAACGTTCTGCACAAAAATACGTTTTGACTGAACCGATGAAACGGTAAAAGCCCCAAGCACCCGTTCACCGGGCTTCCCGGCAATGTACAGGTTGCCTTTAACCGAAAGTGGCTGTTTGGTAAAGAGGCCTCCCTGCTCAACACTGTTGATGCGCATTTCGTCCCAATAACGGTATGCACTGTCGCTGAGTGAATATTGCCTGACCAGCAGGCTGTATCCTATCAGCAACCGGTTGGTACGATTATCAACGAACTGCAGGGGAAACCGGTTATACTCGTTTTCCGTGAGGTTTTTAGTGGAAAGGGTGAAAATATAGGGAATCTGTTTTGTCATCCAGCATACCAGCTTTGATGAATCAGGCGGCCATATATGGTGAACCTGGCCATCATAGTACCATTCAATCGGGTAAGCAACGTGATATTCGTACGTTTCAACGGCCTCCCACATAAAGTTCCTGGCGGTGTATCCTTTCGCATCAAGATTAACATAAAACCTTATGCCCTTTGTAAACACACCTATTGTATTGCTTTCAATATCTTCCCTGGTATAATATACTGAGTCGACCGCCGGTACCTGGTAATACCGGTCATAATCTGACAGTATTGTATCACCGGCAGGAGTAATAACCCTGACCATAAAAAGTGTACCCTGTTCAAAAAAAGCGGGCTGTATGTTACCGGTATAATTCCCTTTGCCCGTACTTTCAAACAAAAAACGGTTACCGTGATTGTCAGAAACAGTTACATTGCACCCATCCATCGGTATATACTCCGGGTTTTCGGATGGTGATGACAGTGAAACATTGACTGTTTGCATTCCGCCGTCATCAGTAATATGTCCCATAACTACATAATTACTCTGGTCGCTGCTTTTTATCTGCGGGTCGTACTCCTTGATGCATGAGCACAGCAACAGGCCGTTAAACAGCAGAAGTGCCGGTAGGCTTATAGTTTTAATCTGAAGCATAATTCCCAAGTTTAAACATCCAGGTAGCAGTTAATATAGGTACGCCAATCACTGAATACTGATAGCTCTTAATCCTTCCCTTTTCATTGACAAAATAAACAGAAGCCGGATTATCACGGCCGGTAAGGTTATACACGCTGATACTCAATGAACTGTGCAGGAGTTTATTTTTCCTGAGGTTACCTTCGATGGTCATTGACAGGTCGGTCCTGAAATAATCGGGAATCCTGTAGGCATTTCTCGATGAATAATCAAGATAGGGCACCCCGTCGATATAGTATATTGATACCGGGTAGGTTACCGGCCTTCCGGTTTGGTACACGATAACCGTTGCGAAGGTGATCCTCCTCGACAAATGATAATTTGCCACGAGGTTGACGGCATGAGGTATATCAAAGTTAGATGGATATTCCATTCCATTATTGATCCTGTCCCATTCGTTCTCCCCGTTAACTTTAATGAATGAACGCGACCAGGTATATGAGAGCCAGCCGTCGAGTTTCTGGTTTGAGCGTTTTATCATGAATTCCAACCCATAAGAGTGCTGTTTACCCTGAATGGTGGCAGTTTCGGTTTGTGGGGTATCAAGGAAGTTGGCTCCATCCCTGAATTCAGGGTAGTTTTTTGATTGTTTGTAAAATGCTTCCACGGAAGTTTCAAGGGCAGGCTTTGAAATTGACCTGAAGATACCGGCCGACAACTGATTGCTTTCGGATGGCTTCAGGTGGTAATCAGCCAGCTTCCATTGGGTATTGGGGGCTATAGTGATATTGGAATTCAGCATGAACAGGTTTTGGTGCGTGCGGTTGAAAGCCAGCTTAACGGTGCCATTGCCGTCAGTTTCAATATTAACCGCAAGCCTCAGGTCGGGCTGGTTATACCATCTGATGAATTGGTTATTCCGGAATTCAAGGGTATCGCTCACATTCCTCAAATCGATTGGTGAACCGGGAAAATAGGTCAATACCTTTTCAGGGCCCAGGGGGGTAAACGTTGCATACCTTATTCCTGTTACAATATTCAGCCATGAATTGGCCTCCCACGAATCAGACAGGTAAACGAAAGTTTCAGTGCCTTTTTCATTTCCAAGCTGAACAGGTATCAGCAGTGAGCCGGTTCCGTATGGTTTTACCGTACCCCGGTTTAGTTTGTAGAGTGACATCCCGGCACCATATTCGAGGCTGTGAATATCACTGAGCAGATGCTGAAACTGTGCTTTCACCTCGTAATGGTCAAGGTTATAAGCATGTTCATAAGCCGCCGTTTCCTGCGCTTTTTCAGCAGTGGCAAAATGATATGATGCTGCCACCACCGAAAATTCAGCCCTCAGGGCCTGTGAAAAACTGTTGGCAACAATCAGCGACGCACCGTCATTTGAGTAATTATAGTCAGAGATGCCGGCAAGCCTGAACTTGTCGGAACTGTGGTAACCAAATAATGAAATATGGGTCTTGTTGAGTTCAACACCAACCGACCCTGAGAAGTCACTGAAGTTTGTCGAACTTGCCCTGATTTCCGGATCTTTGATCCGGTTAAGTATCCAGTCAGAATAAGATGACCTGGCACTGAGTAATACCGAAGCCTTGTCTTTCAATATAGGGCCTTCAACCACGATGTTGCCGGTAACAGGGCTTAACCCGCCCCTTGCGGTGAATCTTTTACGGTTGCCCTGCCTTGTGACCACGTTAAACACTGATGACAGGCGCCCGCCGAAACTTGCGGGGATATGTCCCTTGAAGATGGAGAAATCCTTTATAATATCAGAATTGAAAGCGGGGAAGAATCCAAACAGGTGTGATGTATTATAAACGGGTACCTTATTTATATAGAATGCATTCTGGTCGAAACTCCCTCCCCTTACATTAAGCCCTGCCGATCCTTCCCCGGCATTCACTATACCGGGTAACATTCCCGATATTTTAATTATATCGCGTTCACCCATCATCATTGGCAGCTCTTTTACCGCCTTCATGGTAATCTTCTCAATGCCCGGATCTTTCGACTTAACATTCATTTGCCGGTCGCCGTATACCACAAACTCCTTGATATCGATAACGGCTTTATTTAACGCTATCTTAAAATACCCGTCAGACAGCACATTAAGTACAATCTTCAGTTTTTCATAGCCAAGGATTTCGATAATACCGTTGTATTTGCCCGGTTTCAGCATTATGGACATGATTCCGTTTATATCGCTGATGGCCCCTGATTGGGTTTCATCAATATATAATGTAGCATTAAAGAGAGGTTCACCTGTTTCACTGTCTTCCAGGTCACCCTGGATGCGGGCTTTTGACCCGTTTATTCTTCCGCCTTTGGTTCCAATGGTAAACACCGGTGCCGACATGCTTTTCCTTCCTGTTAAATATCGCTGTTCAGTTTCGGTTAAATTCTTTTGAGAAGTTGCTGAAGAATCAGCTGTTTGCTTTTTTTGCTCAAAACCGGGCAATTCAGTAATCAGTTTATCACCTTCCAGTACCACAAGGTCGTTGTTCCAGGCAGAAACCGTTAATCCTGTGCCCTGCAGAGCCTGCCTGAATGCGTCATCAACAGTCACCTGGTCAGCATGCAGGCTGATCTTTATACCATCGGCCCAATCATCCCTTACCCATATTTTCAATCCTGTCTGGCGACTCACTTCTTCCACAAACAAACGAAGGCTGACGCTGTCCATCTGAATTGAAACCCTTGTTTCGGTAACCTGGGCCTGCAATGACAATGTGGCGAAAAGCAAGAGTAACAGCAGGATTCTCATAGTGCTGCCTTTCTGATAAATTCAAGCAAAGAAGCAACCTTTGCATCATCTTCCTTGCGCATATTGATATTATTCTGCCTCAGGTACTTTCTGATCACCGGTTGGTCATCGCGGTTAAAAAGGCCGATAAACGAATGGTTATTCTTAAACCGGTATATATCATTATCCTTTTGCAGGTATGCTTCCCTGGCAAGAGGCGTAAAACGCATATTCTGTGATGATATGCCTGAGCTTATGGTAAGATCTTTGAAATAATGATACAGGATGCGGTAGCGGTTTTCATGGTAAAATTCATCTCCGATAACCCTGTATACGGTGGTATTTGAATCGTTGTTACTTAAAAGGACAAAAGATTGATTCATGAATTGAAACGACTGCAGCCATGCATCTGAAAGTACGATCCTGTTAATCCCCCCTGTTGTTGATTTATACCGGTAAATGACCTGCTGGTTATAAACATCATAATTCAGGTCAACGTCGTTATATGTGATTCCACGTATCGTGCATGAACCGGTTTGATATGCCGGCGACTGGTAAAAAGGGGTTCCTTCTGTTGAAGGATACACATAAAATGAATAAAGGGCACCGTTATATAAAGTTGCGTCAGCACCATAACAATTTTCAACCGGCGGTTGCTGGGCTACCGACAAGAAGTATGCGCCAAAAAGGCAATAAATGAAAATCAGCGTAGTGTGGTTTTTCATAGGTTTAAGCTAAACAAAGTAAAGGCTGGCGAGGTTTAAGCATGTACCTCAAAGGATTTACTATTTTTGCAGGAAATTCATAAACTATGCTTTGTTTTATCCGCCACGAAACTGATCCCTATTTCAATATTGCCGCTGAAGAGTATGTACTGAAGCATTTCCGCCAGGATTGCTTTATGCTTTGGCGGAACGAGCCCTGTATTATTGTCGGTAAGCATCAAAATACCCTGGCAGAGATCAATCTTGATTATGTTAAAGAAAAACAGATTAAGGTTGTAAGGCGATTATCGGGTGGTGGTGCGGTTTTTCATGACCTGGGCAATCTGAATTTTACTTTTGTCGCCAATGGTGAACCGGGTAGCGACCTGGTTGATTTTCACAAGTTCACAAAACCAATTCTTGAAGTCCTCTGGAAATTGGGAATCAAAGCTGAATTTGCCGGCAGAAACGACCTGGTGATTGATGGCAGGAAGTTTTCAGGAAATGCCGAACATGTTTATGGTCACAGGATCCTGCATCATGGCACCCTGCTCTTTTCGTCAGTAATGGCCGACTTAACCAATGCATTGAATGTTGACCCCTCAAAATTCACTGATAAAGCAGTGAAATCTGTCAGAAGCAGGGTTACCAATATCAGTGAACACCTGTTGATGGATCTTACCGTGCTGGAATTCCGCGACCTGATCCTGCAGCATATGAATGAGGCTATCGCCGATGCGGAAACATACAGCTTTACTGAAGAGGATATAAAGGCAATCAGTAAGTTACGCGACGAAAAGTATTCTACCTACGATTGGAACTTCGGGTCTTCACCCGAGTACACTTTTACCAGAAAACTTAAAACTGCCGGCGGACACATTGAAGTGGCTCTTATTGTTGAAGGTGGCATTATTAAACAGGCCCGTTTCTTTGGTGACTATTTCCATATAAATGACCCTGCAGAAATTGAATCAGCACTAATTGGAGTGCCTCATCAGGAAGCTGAACTCAGGAAAAGGTTCAGTAATTTTCCTCTCGACAAATATTTCCTGAATGTTACAGAAAATGAATTGATGTCAACCCTCATATAAATAAAACCAGCAATGTTTCGTATCGGACATGGATTTGATGCACACCGTTTGGTTGAAGCACAGCCTTTTGTACTGGGAGGTGTAAAGATTGATTTTTCCAAAGGAGCCATTGGCCATTCTGATGCTGACGTGCTGATACATGCGGTATGCGACGCACTGCTCGGGGCTGCTGGTTTAAGGGATATTGGATTTCATTTCCCTGATAACGATGAACGGTACAGGGGAATTGACAGCAGGCTGTTGCTTCGCGAAACCGTGAAAATGATTCAGGATAAGCAGCTGGTTATCTCAAATCTCGATTGCACCATTGCCCTTCAGGAACCTAAGATCAGCAAGTATATCCCCGAAATGCAGGTTAATCTTGCTGCCGACCTTGGTATTGACGTTTCTTTCGTTAATGTTAAAGCCACAACTACTGAGCACCTTGGCTTCACCGGACGGGGTGAGGGTGTTGCCGTTTGGGCTGTTACCATTTTATATCCTGTAAAAGATAAATAATGAAGATAAGGTACGTTACCCATGAATTTATTAATAAAACCCTCTGGGACCAGTGCATCAAGCAGTCGGTGAATGGCAGGGTTTATGCGTATTCATGGTACCTTGATATCATGGCCGACAACTGGGATGCCCTTATTCAGGGTGATGACGATTATGAAACCGTGTTTCCCCTTACTTACAGGAAAAAATTCGGTGTTTCGTATTTGTACCAGCCTTTCTTTACACAGCAGCTGGGTATATTTTCATGCAACCAGATTACACCAGGGCTTATCAATACTTTTCTCGAAGCCATTCCTTCAAAGTTCATGTTTGCCGAAATTAACCTGAACACACTGAATAAGCCCGATGAAAGCAGGTGGAATGTGGTAAACAATATTAACTATGAACTTGACCTGATTGAACCGTTTGACTCTATTTATAAACGTTTCTCCACCAATATCAAGAGGAATGTAAGCAAGGCTGAACAAAAGGAAATAAGAGTATCAGACACGGTCAATCCCGAGGAGATCGTTCGCCTTTTCCGTGAAAACAGGGGGGCATCACTTCTAAAACTTAAAGACCATGACTATAAGAAACTGCTTCAGCTGGTTTATCATGGAATCCACAAACAAATAGCATTCAGCTACGGTGCTTATACAAAAACCAATACCCTTTGTGCCGGGATGATCATTTTTATAAGTCATTACAAAGCTACCTTCCTTTTTTCGGCCACCAATGAAGATGCACGCGAAAGCGGGGCAATGCCCATGCTCATAAGTCAGTTTATTTTTTCAGCAGCAGGCAACCATCTTACCCTTGACTTTGAAGGCTCCAATGATCCGCAACTTGGCCGCTTTTATAAAAGCTTCGGAGCCCAGAAAATTGAATACCCTTCTATAAGCATTAACAGGCTTCCTTTTCCCCTTCGCCAAACCTTCAGCATCTATAAAAAAATACGCCGTGCGAGGACTTCAAAAGAATCGTAAAAAACATTGAACTAATGCATTCTCTTCTGGTTTGATTAATAGCTCTTTAACGCTTTACATGTTATGCTAAAATCATATCTTAATCAAGAAGGAAATGAAAATCAACTGTTTACTGCTCGCTATCACCTGTCTGGCTTTTATAAACGTTTCCGGACAAAACCTGTACACATCATCTAATGCGGCTTCCATTGAGAATGAAGCCAATACTACCACCGGATGGACCGGCTCTGCATCCATCACATCTGAATCATCAACCGCACAAAACGGAACCTATTCCCTGAGATTTGCTGTTCTCAATACAAACCGTGAAGCAAGGTACAACTTTACAGCCGTTGTGGGGACTGTTTATAATATCAGCATCTGGGCACGCCGTACGGCAAACAGCAACAATCCGGCCTTCGCCAACTGGATTGGTTTATCGGGTTTCTCCACAACAGTTATCAGCAGTACTGCGTGGACTCAGTACAATTTCGTAGTAACGGCAACTGTCACAGCTCCGGCTATACGTGTGTATGCAGGACCAATAGGTGCTGCCAGCGGGGTTGAGGTGTTTGTTGACGCAATTTCCATAACTGTTCAAACTCCACCCGACACGCAACCACCAACGGCGCCTTCTAACTTAACGGTTAGCAATGTAACCTCCACTTCTGCCGTTATAAACTGGAATGCATCAACTGATAATGTAGGCGTTGTTTCTTATTCTGTTCGTGAAGGGACTACAACGCTGGGCAATGTGGGACCTTCCATTACTTCATATCAGTTAAATAATCTTCAGCCTTCAACAAGCTATACTTATACAGTGGTAGCCTTTGACGCTGCCAACAATAGTTCTCAAAGCAGTCCGCTGACATTCAGCACCCTGCCCCCACCTGCCGATGTTACCCCACCAACCATACCCACAAATCTCACTGCCTCAACAATCACGGCAACTGATCTGTATCTGTCGTGGGTACCTTCCACTGACAATGTTGCGGTAACAGGTTATCGCATATTCATGAATGACCTTTTAAAAGATTCAGTTACATCGGCTCAATATCAGGTAGTTGGCCTCACCGGCAACACCACTTATACGTTTTATGTTGTAGCTTATGATGCGGCAGGTAATGTTTCTGCCCCCGGTAATCAGATTTCTGTTACTACACTCAATCCCGGACAAGTCAGTAATTATACCACTGAAAATGCAAACCTTCCGTCTGTTGACTGGCAATCGGCCAACTTATATGCTGCAGGGAATGTAGGTATAGGCACCACGCCAAATTCCAGTTACAAATTATCGGTAAATGGAAACATCAGGGCAAAAGAGATCATAGTTGAAACAGGTTGGTCTGATTTTGTCTTTGAGGAAGGTTATAACCTGGCGAGCCTGAAGGAAGTAGAAGACTACATTAAACTAAACGGTCACCTCAAAGATATCCCTGATGCAGAAGAGGTCCAGGCAAACGGTATAGGGCTGGCAAGGATGAATAAACTACTTCTTATGAAGATTGAAGAACTGACATTATATGTGATTGAATCAAATAAACGGATTGAAAATCTTCAAAATCAGGTACAAGAACTCAGTTCCTCTCCAAAATTAGTTTATTAATTACATGAACTATTTGAATCTCTGTTGGTTACAATCTTAAGTTAACTTGTTTTAAGTTGACATTGATGTAGTTGACTTATCTCCTGTTGACCTTTCTGCGCTTGTGTTGAAAAGTCTTATTTCTCTTGCTTTATCTCTATTCAGGTGAATATTCGTGTGATTCTAAAATTGCTTGTATGAAACTCATTGTTTTTACTCTTTTTGTGTGGATTGTAAGTGCTTCAATTTTAAATGCACAAAATTTATACACACAGCCAAACGCGGCTAATATTGAAAATGAGGCCAACACCACAACCGGTTGGTCAGGCCCGGCAACAATTACATCTGTTACCGGCAATCCGCAAAATGGCACATATAGTTTACTCATAACCTCTAACGGTAACGGCGCCAGGCATTCTATTTACTCCTTTACAGCAGTTGTTGGTACTGTATATAATGTAAGTATATGGGCACGCAGGGGGAGTAATAACAGTAATTCAGTGTTTGCCAACTGGACCGGGTTTCAAAACTTTACGTCAGTTAGTATTGCCAGTACCCAATGGACACAGTATAACTTCACGCTGACAGCCTCAAGCACCTCGCCGGCCATCTGGGTATATGCTTCTGATGGTGGTCCTGCCGGCAGAACTGCTTATGTTGATGCAATTACTATCACTGCCCAGGCTGGTGATACCCAGGCACCCACTGCCCCAACCAACCTCGCTTCTTCCAATGTTACAGCAACATCCCTTACCCTTAGCTGGACGGCTTCAACCGATAATATAGGGGTAACCAATTACAGAATCTACCAGAACAACACCCAGGTCGGGCAAACCGGCAATTCTACCACGACTTTCAATGTAACAGGTTTAACGGCTTCAACCGCTTACAGCTATTATGTGAGAGCAGAAGATGCTGCAGGCAATTTATCAGCCAACAGCAACACTATAAATGTTACCACTGCTGCAGCCACCGATACCCAGCCTCCAACTGCCCCAACCAACCTCGCTTCTTCCAATGTTACAGCAACATCCCTTACCCTCAGCTGGACAGCTTCAACCGATAATATAGGGGTAACCAATTACAGAATCTACCAGAACAACACCCAGGCCGGGCAAACAGGCAATTCAACCACTACTTTCAATGTAACAGGTTTAACAGCTTCAACCACATACAGTTATTATGTGAGAGCTGAAGATGCAGCAGGCAATTTATCAGCCAACAGCAACACGCAAACCGTAACTACAGCATCTGGAGGCGGTGGCGGGGGAACTGCCTATACCACAGAAAATGCAAATCTGCCAACTGTTAACTGGCAATCGCTCAATTTATACGTTGCCGGAAGAATGGGAATAGGTACACAACCTAACAGTGCTTATTTATTATCAGCCAATGGTACGGTCAGGACTAAAGACCTGGTGGTACAGCCTGGTTGGTCTGACTTTGTATTTGAGCCCGGTTATGACCTTCCTGATCTTAAGAAAGTCGAAGAATATATCATTGCAAACGGCAGGTTGATTGATCTGCCGTCAGCAGCAGAAATTCAGGAAAATGGAGCAAAACTAGGACAAACCAATGCTCTTTTGCTGATGAAAATTGAAGAATTAACACTCTACCTTATTGAGATGAATAAGAGGTTAGAAAACCTCGAGAGAAATATTCAAATCTCATATTAAACGTATTGAATCACTTACAATCTGATTTTCAAACGTTTATGCTTGAACTTTAAGCCTTTACATTCGTTAAATTTCTATCACTGGAACTACAGAAAACTCTCACTCCTTTGCTTATTGTAAACTCGGTAAACTAACCAGGATAAACCAATTGAACATGAAACTAACTACCTTATCAATAATATTTGTGCTCACAACTTTTTATTCAGTTCATGCACAAAACCTGTATACGCTTTCAAACGCTGCAAATCCAACAAATGAAGCAAATTCAACCACAGGGTGGTCGGGTGCAGCTACTATTACATCATCAACAACTACTCCGCAAAATGGGACATACAGCATATTAATTACCTCAAACAGCTCAGGGGGAAGGGATGGCAGATTTACGTTCACTGCAGTCTCCGGAACCGTTTATAACATAACTATCTGGGCACGAAGGGGGGCTACTTTCAATAGTCCGGCATTTGCCAACTGGACCGGCCTTTCGGGATTTGCAACTACAAATATTTCAACGCAAACCTGGACGGCATATAATTTTACTGTGACCGCTACAGCAACAAACCCTGTGATAGCCGTTTACTCGGCGCCTATCGGTGCTGCGGCAGGCAATGAGGTTTATATTGATAATATAAGTATCACGGCATCGGGAGGAGGCGGAGGAACTGATACCCAGCCGCCAACTGCCCCAACCAACCTGGCTGCATCAAATATTGCTTCCACTTCCTTAACGCTCACATGGACTGCTTCTACTGATAATGTTGGTGTGACTAATTACAGGATTTACAGGAATAATAATTATCTGGGACAAACCGGCAACGCGACAACTACCTTTAATGTCACAGGACTTACAGCTTCAACAACCTACAGTTTCTATGTCAGGGCGGCCGATGCAGCCGGTAATCTTTCCGTTACCAGTAATACTATTAATCCTACAACAACCAGCGGTGGGGGTGGCGGTGATACGCAACCGCCAACAGCACCTACAAGCCTTGCTGCATCTAATGTTGGTTCATCATCTTTAACATTAACATGGAATGCTTCCACCGACAATGTGGGTGTAACCAATTACCAGATCTTCCGTAATAACACCTTCTTTGGCCAAACCGGTAATGCAACGACTACATTTAATGCATCAGGACTTGCCTCCTCTACTACATACAGTTTTTATGTGATTGCCCAGGATGCGGCAGGCAATAACTCAAACCAGAGTAACACCATAAATGCGACGACCACGGCAGGCAGTGGCGGAGGCGGCACGCCTTATACCACTGAAAATGCAAATCTCCCCACTGTCAACTGGCAATCGCTGAACTATTACGCTGCGGGTTATGTGGGAATAGGAACACAACCGAATTCAACTTACCGGTTATCGGTAAACGGGAATATCAGGGCTAAAGAAGTGGTTGTTGAATCAGGATGGTCTGACTTTGTATTTGATAAAGATTATGAATTACCACCTCTTCACGAAGTAGAAAGATTTATCAATGAAAATGGCCATTTAAAAGATATCCCTTCTGCCACCGAAGTTCAGAAGAATGGTATCGGGTTAGCCGAAATCAATACACGCTTGCTTCAAAAAGTTGAAGAGCTGACGCTATACATCATTGAAATGAATAAGAAAATTGAAGAACTTGAAAACGCTCAGAAGACTCAATCTATAAATCAAAAGTAATTTCCCCATGAAACTAATCTATATAACGCTTTCTCTTCTTTTTTTGAGCATTGTCACTTCTGGCCAGAGTATCAGGAAAAACTACAATGAAATGACAGCCCTTGAGCGGAATAATCTTGTAAACGCATTCTATCAGCTGCGTACCGGTCCCGATCTGATAAATGACCTGGCCGTATTTCATGGTGCTTATTTTGATCTTGATAATTCTTCAACTCCAACAGCACTGGATATCCATTTTAACCTGCCCGATGAGCCTGAACAGGATATTTTCCTGGCCTGGCACCGCCGACAGATCTTTGAAGTGGAACAGGCAATGCAGGATATTAATCCATATATCAGTATCCCGTTCTGGAATTCCTCCGTTGATCAGTCAACGACCTCTCCCTTGTGGGATCAGAATTTCATGGGACAATTCAACACTGACTGGGATTTGCAGCGTAATTTGGGAGGAATGGATATGTTGCCATTTCCATCTGACGTGACTCAGGCACAATCACAAACCGATTGGTATCTTTATTCAGATATGCTTGAGCGTGGTCCGGTTCACCATGGTGCTCACCGCTGGGTTGGCGGTATAATGAATGCCAATGTTTCACCCCGCGACCCTGTGTTTTACCTGCATCATGCCTGGATTGATAAATTATGGCGCGAATGGCAGGATGCACACCAAAGCTCCACGTATATGCGAACCAACATGCTGAGGTATGATGGTACTTATGTTTTTAACGGTCAAACACTGCCGGTTGTTAATCCCAACAGTATTATCAATGCACGTTCACTGGGCACCTTTTATGGTGAAAACCAACTGGCAATAATGGACAATTATACCGTAAGCAACACTTATAACGCTCAGGAACTCTTCTTTTACCAGTATGTTATTCAGGTTCAGAATAATTTTAACGTCCCTGCGCAGCGTAATGCCCGCATTGAATCAGTAACAAGAATCAGGCTATTACCCGGTTTCCATGCCTTTAATGGTTCAAACTTTGTAGCTACCATTGGTGACGGAACCACAGGGCAGCGCGAATTTCCTGCTATTGTCAGGAATACAATCCCATGGGACAACAGAGGTATCCCTATTGACTGGGATGCTTACAGGCCCAAAGAATTAGAGGAAAGCGTGATTGAAGGAAACATCCACATCTATCCCAACCCGTTTACCGACAGGCTGACATTAATCTCAAAAGAACCTTATGACACCTGGTTCGTTGAAATTTATGACCTGACAGGAAGAAAACTATTTGAGAAAGAGTCAGGACATGCTTCGACTGTTGTATACCAACTTGATCAATTAAACAAAGGCACTTACGTAATTAAAATGACGCTGAACGGTAATGTTATCAAGAGTTCAACCATTATTAAACAATAATAAGATTAGAGAAGAGAAGAGAAGAGAAGAGAAGAGAAGAGAACTTAAGATAACATACGATAACATAACATAATAAGGATAACATAACATAACATAACATAACAGCACGAAAAAGAGGCTATCACTTTGTGACAGCCTCTTTTTCTTTTATGTAAGAAAATTAACCTGGTCTTTTGTTGTCTTATTTCTTAGGAACACTGTTGGTTGCCGGTTCTTTTACAGCATCAAAATTGAAGTGTAATGAAAAGCGCAGTGTTTTATCAAGCGGATTAAGCTGGTCAGGTGAAACCAGGTATGAGATATCAAGACCAAATACATTATATCTTAAACCGGCGCCGAAAGTGAAGAACTTACGGTTACCTTTTGTTGCATGCTCATAAAAATAACCACCCCTGAGAGCGAATACATTGTCGTACCAGTATTCAATACCACCGGCAATTGAAATCTCATGAAGTTCTTCGGTAAAACCACCCGGAGCATCGTAGAATGAATGGAACATTCCAACCGGTACTGATACGTTTGGATTCATCCCACTGGCAATTATTGGATTGTTATTGTCATCATAAATTACCTGTCCGCTTGAATCTGTTTCATAAATTGGCGGGGTTGGAATCAGTAATTTATTGAAGTCAACGGCAAATGTCATCTTATTGAATTCATCGAATTCAAGGGTCAGCGACGGGCCTATGCGGAGATTTGTAGGAATAAAGTCGCGTTGGGTATTGTCGTCAGAGTATGATATTTTGGCACCAATGTTACTAATGTTAAGTCCCCATGCAAACATACCACCCTGCAGGCTGGCAAATTCAAGCGGATGTTCAGAGTAAATTGCTATGTCAGCGGCAACTGAATTACCCGGTTTTGTAGATGTACCTGCTACTTCCTGTCCCTGGGTAAGATTTGAATGGATATATCTGCCACTAACCGCACCTGAGAGACGCTCTGTAAGCATACGTGAATAAGCGCCACTGATGGCAAATTCACTTGGCCTGTAGTTACCTACCACATCACCCTGAATGTTTGTGAAAACAATGTCACCGAGTGAGAAATATAACAACGATCCGGCAATGGCTGAATTATTGTTTAGTTTCTTGAAACCCGATGCATAAGTGAGTGAAATATCTTTTACCAGTTTGTAGAGCCAGGGACTGTATGACAATGAGAAACCCATGTCACTGTCAATAAAAGAGTACTTTGCAGGATTCCAATGCAGGGAATTGGCGTCAGGAGCACTTGAAACACCGGCTTCTCCCATTCCACCTGAACGTGCATCAGGACCTATCTGAAGAAAAGGAACAGCTGTTGTAATGGTATTGAGATCTTGGCCAATAAAAGTTGTCTTCTGTGCAAATGATTGATTTACAGATACAAAAGCAATTCCCGCAAGGAGGCAGGACAAAAAAACCGGCTTAAAGCGCATACAGTAATTTTTGAATAAGAGGTGCAAATTTATTGATTATTTTGATATATTGTAAAATAAACGGTTACACGTTGCCTATATTGTTTGGGAAATATTTTTTTTTCACCGGGCCTGGCTCTAATCACCTCACTCAAATACTTCCAATCATATTTTTGTCAATGTTAAAAATCAATCCCTGCCCGATATCGAGTTTTACCAGAACCTTCTGCGTACCCTGATGCCTAACCAGCTCGCCCCTGATGCCCATCAGATGCCCTCCCAGTATTTCTATCTTTTGTCCGGGCTGCATGCCTTCGGGGGCAATCTCCAGTTCATTGGCAGAGGCAACCAAACGCTTTATTGTTTCTATCTGATCGTCGGGTATCGGTACGGGTTTACCTTCAAAAATAATAAAACCTGCAATGTCACCTTCAATCCTTGCTTTATTAAACTCATGGTTTTCAATCTGCACGAACACATAAGAAGTAAAGAGCGGAACACTGACTGTCTTCAGGCGGTCTGACCACTTGCGGCGCTCTGTCTTCAACGGGAGGTAACAGGTTATACCCGCCTTTTCAAGCTTAATCTGCGTTTTCTTTTCTGCTCTCGGCTTTGTATAACAGGCGTACCATTTCATGAGTTATTCTCCTGAAACAAAGTTAACACGAATTGCCTAACGGATTTAAAACAATTTGATAAATGTAGAAATGATTACCGACCATGCCATAACTGATAAACTGAGCCATCCAATAAGACCGCGCCGTGATGAATAGTACCTTACTGCAAGGAAAGTGCCCAGCGGTATCGATAAAAGAACGGGGGTAAGTATAATTAAGCCGGGGAAACCAAAACGTGAACGTATCATTACTATGATCCTGTTGCGTTTTGTAAATATTTTTTTCGGTGCTGTATTGTAGGTACGCTTGTGGATGGGAATTCCTGCCATACGGTGATATACTTTGCGCATCCTTCTTTTCCAGAAAGGAAAATGTGAAAAAATATACCTTCCGGTATAATAAAAGAAAATAACACCTATCCATCCACCTATGGTGGTGTTCAGAATGGTCTGAATATAAGTATATCCAAATAAATACGAAGTGGGTGCAGCAACAAGAAATTTTACTGCACTAATCAATAATATGCTTAATTGCTTAAGAATTAATTCGGCGATCACCATTTTCCTCTCTACAGTTTAGTCAGTCCCTGAGTTATTTTTAGTTAATTGCAGTAATGTGAATAAAGTAACTGTTAGTCAGAAAATTTTTTTCGCTCTATGGAAAATTATTTTACTATTCGTCACAACAAAAAAAAGCGTCAAAAACTCACATCGTTAAATCAGAGGCCAAAAGTAAATTAAATTACTTTTGCCTCATGTACTATAAACGTTTGAGATTCACTTTTATTTCCGTTTTATTATTTTTTAACACTCTGATTTTCAGTCAGGGAATCCCATCTGGTTATTTTATACAACCCATCGACGGGGTGCTGCAGCTCTCAGGCACTTTTGCTGAACTTCGGGGTGGTCATTTCCACTCGGGAATCGACCTGCGCACCAACAGCAAGGAAGGTTTTCCTGTTTATGCTGCTGCCGAAGGCTATGTTGTGCGTATAAAAATCCAGCCCGGCGGATTTGGCAAAGCCGTTTATATCAATCACCCCAATGGCTATACCACCGTTTATGCCCATCTGCTTTCTTTCAATGAAGCGATAAACAACTACACCCGCGCTAAACAATACGAAGCTGAGTCTTTTGAGGTTGACCTCTTTCCGCCAAAAGGACTTTTAATGGTCAGCAAAGGAGATATTATTGCCCTTTCGGGAAACTCGGGCGCTTCCGAAGGTCCGCACCTGCATTTTGAAATCCGTGAAACCGATACCGAACTGCCTGTTGATCCCTTACTATTCGACCTTCCCGTAAAGGACTGGATACGCCCTACCATGCATGGACTCAGAGTGTACCCCGAAGGTTCCGGCTCGTTTATCAACGGGAGCCCGTTACCTGCTTCTTTTTCACTGGTGGGATGGGGACCGGTGTACCGCCTGAAGATAACTGATACGATTGAAGTAGCCGGTAAGTTCTCACTGGGACTGAATGCAACCGACCTGCTCAACGAAACCAGCAACCGCAATGGGGTGGTCAGGTACAGCGTGTTCATCGACTCGGTACCTGCCTTTGAGTGGCAAGCCGTTAAGTTTGCCTTCAACGAAACCCGTTATGTTAACAGCTTTATCGATTATCCATACTACTATGCTACCAACCAGCGGTATATGCGCACGCATACCGACCCTGGCAACAAACTGAGCATGTATACCATCAACCCTGCTGCAGGTGTTTTCAGTACCCGGCCCGGCAGCCTTCATTATGTTAAAGTAGTGGTTGCCGATTCTAAAAACAATGAATCAATACTGCGGTTTATCGTTAAAGCCACCGGCAAACCTGTCAAAAGTGCTTCTGAACCCGGCGCAGCCGACCAGTCAGGCCTGCTTTTTACAATCAATAAGCTCAATACATTTGCCATCCCAGGCATGCGCATTAGCCTTCCCGGCAAATGCCTTTATGATAGTATCAGGTTCCGCTACAGCGAACAGGCCCCGCTTCCAAATTCGCTTTCGCGGATATACCAGGTCCATAAGCCTGAAGTGCCGCTACAGGACTATTTTGACCTATCGGTAAAAACCGACACCCTTACCGGTATTCCATCATCACGGTTAACAGTGGTACGGCTTAATGCACAGAATAAACCCTCGGCCGCAGGCGGTAAGTATGAAAACGGATTTATGAGAGTGAAGGTCCGCGATTTTGGAAGGTATGCCGTTATGGCCGACACAATAGCACCGGTAATTAAAGGAGTGAACATCACAAACGGAATAGATATCAGTGGCCTGAAAAACCTTAAAGTCACCATATCCGACAATTTAAGCGGCATAAAATCGTATCGTGCTACATTAAACGGCTCATGGATCCTGATGGATTATGATGCCAAGAACCGGCTTCTTACCTACGAAAAAGATGCACTGCTCCTGCCCGGGGAGAATGTGATGATTCTTACTGTTACTGATGGTGTGGGAAACAATAGTGTGATGCAATGGATGCTAAAAAATGAAGGAGTGACGGAGTGACCGGTCACGCACGCTCATTTGGTACCCGCTCTCAGCATCTCCTCATAAACATGGCTCCAGCCTTTCCATCGTTTCCATTCCGACAACGATTCATTGTGGAACAGTGAAATGAATGTACCACCTACTGAGCGAACTACTTCTATTAAGGGTACTATATGGCTCAACGCTCCTTCGGCCTCGACTTTTAAATAATCACGCAAGGTACCGTCCATAACGGCAAACGGATGTATAACCAGGCTGGTGGCACGTTCCATTTCAAGGTCGTACCATTTGAACGGGGTGCAAATGCCTGCCCTGAAACCGGTTTTGGCCGCAAAGCCCATGGTGTAGTCGTCGGTGATATCTTCAGCTATGAGATTGCGGTAAGTGTATGGCAGGTGCAGTTTAAGGAAGTGTTGCCTTGAAAGGGTGACTTCGCGGTGCAGCACTTCCGAAAGGCCGCTAATTTCCTGTTTAAGCAGCATCTCGTCGCTGTTTGATGCATACGACGGGTGAATGCCCACATCGCCCTCATCTCCCAGCGAAGTAATCAGCCTCCTGAAAGCATGGTTGTTTATGGAAGTGTTTTTATCGAACTGATCATAACCGGCAAACAATATAAAGAACAGGGGCCTGAGGTCGTATTTTCGGTGCAGTGTGTGCATGAGTTCAAATGAATCAAAGGGGTCGGTTTCGTGTCCCCTCAGCACCCGGTACCTTTTCTTCACTCCTGCCATATCAGTCACCTTCAGGTCTTTAATAAACCCGCCTATGGTACGGTACAGTCCTTTATGCTTATATGCCCATGCGGCATCAATGTCAATGCTTGGGATGAACTCATACCTGGGGTATTTAATTGGTATACCCGGAAAAAGTTCCTGCAGTATCTTACCGAGCTCTTTTGACCAGATATTGACAACAGGCGACTGTAAAAAACCTTTTTGGTATGCCAGCGACGAAAAGGCAGAAAACCTGCCATGCTCATCCCTGATGTAAGGCAAATATTCTTCATACCTGCTCACCATGAAAAAAGTGGCAGAGAAGATATCGAAGGGCAAACTTGATTCCCGGCTGTAAACAGGGAAAAGAGCTTTGGTTCCTGCAAAATCTGTAATGTTGACTACCAGGCTGTTTATTCCCCTTTCGTCAATCAGTCCTGCAGGTACAATCATACATTCCATTGCTGAAACGGGCCTGTTGCTGTAATTGATGCGCGGCCCCTGGTATTCTGCAAATTCTACGGCATTTGATGTGAGCCTGTACCTGAGCCCCAGCAGGTTGCCAATCACCAAATGGGTGATATAGCTGAGCCTTGCCGTAATATTTACAGAATAAATCAGCAGTTCATTCATATCTGAGCGACTCAACGGGATCAAGCTTTGCCGCCTTCAGGGCAGGTATGATTCCCGAAAGGATGGCTACAATAAAACACAAGGTTACACCCAGTATTATCCATGCCCATGGGACAATAAAGCCTGCGCCAATGATAAGGGCAAGTATATTTCCAATAAGGATACCAAGGACAATCCCGGCCATTCCGCCAATCTGGCCAATTACCACAGCTTCAAACAGGAACTGGTTTCTGATGGTTTTACTGTTGGCACCAATGGCTTTGCGGATGCCTATCTCCCTGGTTCTTTCGGTAACTGATACAAGCATGATATTCATAAGCCCGATGGCTGCACCAAACAGCGTAATGATACCGATAATGGTAGCTGCAAGCCGCAGGTATTTCAGATTATCGAAAAGCATGTTTGAGAGGCTGTCGCTTTTTGAAATCTCGAAAGGATCTTCGTCTACGGTCCTGGCATTCCTAATTACCCTCATCAGTCCGTTGGCCTCCCCAATGGCGGCATCAAGCTGCGTTGGGTCGGTGGCCATAACACTAATGGAGAATGAGGAGTTGGGCCTGGAATAAACCTGCCTGACGTTTGTAACAGGCAGCAACACAATATTATCAGAGCCGGTAATGCTTGCACCTTTTGCTTTGAGTACACCTATAACCCGGTAGCGGGCTGGTCCAACGTTAATGATACGGTCAACAGGATCCTCCACATCAGGGAATATCTTTTTGGCAACATCAGATCCCAGTATGGCGGCATGGCTGCCATAAAAGGTTTCAACCTGCGTAAAGTTTCTTCCCACCTCAAGTTCGTAGCCCGAGGTAGCCAGATAATTCTCATCGGTACCAACCACGGGCACATTCGCATGTGTTTTATGCGAGCCATATTTAATCGTGGCATTGTGGGTAGCAAACATAAAAATGGAGACCTGTGAGGGGAAGGTATATTCCTGTTTAAAGTCCATAGCTTCCTGCCAGGTAATAACCCTGTTGTTTTTGGCCAGCGACTTACGGGCACCGCCTTCCATCATTACCTGCCTGTTTCTGATGGTGAAGGTATTGGCACCCATCATGGTAAAATTCTTTCCCAGCCAGAATTTTATGGCATCAATGGAAGTAAGAATGCCTACCAGGGCCATGATGCCGAAGGCAATGATGAGTATGGTGAGCACACTCCGGGTCAGGTGTGACCTGATAGAATCAACTGATACTGCAATATTCTCCTTGAAAAGGATATTCATGACTGAAATTTATTTATACCCCTTAAATTTTAGCACCAAATGCCAGGTCGCCTGCATCACCCAGTCCCGGTACGATATATGACTGCGCGGTAAGCTCATCATCAATGGCCCCAACCCACAGGGTAATATCATCCGACGAGAGGTTCTTGCGCAAGTATTCAACCCCTTCCATGCTGGCAATAAGGGTTACAATATGCATATGTTTTGGTTTGCCCTTGGTGAGCAGTGCATTGTAGCTGAGTACCAGTGAAGAACCGGTGGCAAGCATGGGATCGGCCAGTATCACAAGGCGGTCAGTCAGCTGCGGGCCTGATACATATTCTACCTGAACATCAAAACTGCCATCCTTGCGGTGCTTGCGGTAAGCTGAAACAAAAGCGTTTTCCGATTTGTCAAAAACCTGAAGCATACCCGCATGCATTGGCAAACCTGCCCTTAGTATGGTAGCAAGCACCGGGTATTCTTTCAATACCGGAACTTCGGCCACTCCAAGCGGGGTAGTCACCTCTTTGGGCGTATACTCAAGCCCTTTGCTGATCTCATAGGCAAAGATTGCAGCCATGCGTTCCATGTTTTTCCTGAAACGGAGGCTATCGGTTTGAACAACGGCATCCCTCACTTCAGCAAGGTATTGATTGAAAATGGAATTCTGTGACCCAAGGTTCCTGATCATGATGAAGGATGTTTTGATGGACAAATATAATAAATAACTCGGTTAATCAGAAATCGTAATAGCGGTTGAAGACCGATGACCTAATACCAAACCAGAAATGCACAGTTTGGTTGTCGGCCAGTTCGTTATTTTGTTGCCTGATGGTCAGCCCTGCATTGAACATAAGATTGGTAGCCGGATTAACAATCCAACCTGCGCTGATGTCATGCTGCCAGAGGGTTGTTTTTAGTCCCTGCCCTATTGTATTCCCGAATTCATTTACAAAGTCGTAATATGAGCGGTATATATCGTGTCCGAAGCTAAGGCCTGCTGTATCAGCACCATAAACTACATAGACTGATTTAAGCTCAAACTGCCATCGGTGAAAGCGTTTGTTGAGTATCAGCAAAGCTTCCCTGAAATTAGCCCCCTGCGGGTGCGCCAATGGCTGGTTATAATGGCCGTAATTCTGAACCGGAGAGTTATGGGCATAGGTGTATGGCCTTACGTGGTTATATTCGGCCTGTATAAAGAGATTTGATATTTTGAACGGGTCGTATGATTTTATCCCAACCTGGAATCCGTGTTTGTTTGCCCACCATCCATCGCCTTTCAACACATGCTCGAGTTTAAACTCATCCAGCATAAGCTGGCAATAAATGAAGTTCGATTTTCGGACCCTGAAGCGTAAAGAGCCACCGAGCAAAGCATTATCAGGTGAACCAAGGGAGAATTCAACCGGCCTGTAAAAGATGATCGGGTTGAGGTAGTTGACATCAAAGCCCCTCACCCCTGTTGAATCAGAGGCCTGCCACACAATCGATTCAAACAATCCCATATTGAGCCAGGGCAATACATTCCAGCTCAGGTAATGGGTGGTGGTGTATTTTTTCTGCCACGGATGCCAGTAACCGCCCTTGGGAGCCCTGATATCCTGCAGCTGGCTGTAGATGTTAATATACTGTATATTCCATACCTGGGTGCTGATGGCCAGGTATGGGTAATTAAAGGCAACATCTGACAGTAACAGCGACCTGTAGCCATCACCAATAAAGTTCTTCCCATGCCCGAGCCTGAAGTTAAAATATTGTGATGGTGAATAGGAAACATGGCCTTCCGCGAAAGCGTAATCAAATCCACCTGACTTGAAACTCTTGTACATTGCCTGACCGGGCACTACATTAAGGTTTCTTGATTGTGCATCGATCCATGTCGGGAAAACAGCCTGGCTTTCGAAGAATGCCGAATGGAATGCCACCTGTTTGCCAATGCTGCCATCCACGCGTATACCCCTGGTGTTAACCCATGTTTTCCGGCCATCTTTCCATCCCGTTCCCGGCTGGCCTTCAGCAACCGGCTGATCCTTGCCTGATGAAATCTCATTGCCGGTTTCAAAGTAAATCATGGGATCAATCTTCAGTTTTAATCCCATGGTATCCACTATAATCAACGGCTCATAAAACACCTTGCGGTTGAGCCATGCCCTGAACGACTTATTCATAGCCCCCGGTGCTCCCCTGTAAAGCCCTGGATAAGCCGGGTCTTTTTCGCCGGTTTCAATCCTCATCGGATAAATCGCATGCCATGCTTTACCATCTTTCACCAGATTCCGCTCGTATTCAATACGCAGCTTATGTTCAAATGGCAATGTTACAGGCTGTCCGATAAGCCTCACCGACAAAATCAGCAGCAAAAAAAGCGTAAAGATATTTTTCATCCTACCTTATCCAAAACCTGGTAAACCGAATTATTACTCTTAAACTCAGGCACCATCTTTTTAAGGGCTGCCACAAGCACCATCTTATCATTTAGTTCCATTGAATGCGACAAATCAGCGAGTGTTTCAACAACGTCAGCAAGCCTGTTATATCTCACTTTTGCTATCGATATCTTGGGATGATGCGTTGGTATGCCCTTTTCCTTGTCGTAAAGCAATTCTTCATAAAGCTTTTCACCAGGACGTAGTCCGGTATATACTATCTTAATATCCTTATCCGGTTCCAGTCCGCTCAATCGGATCATGTTGAAGGCAAGGTCAGCAATCCTCACCGGCTTGCCCATATCAAACATCAGAATTTCACCTCCGTTACCAAGTGCACCGGCCTCAAGCACCAGCTGGCAGGCTTCCGGGATGGTCATAAAGTACCTGGTTATCTCAGGGTGGGTAACTTTAACAGGACCGCCTGCAGCAATTTGTTTCTCAAAAATCGGAATAACCGAACCGTTGCTTCCCAGCACATTGCCAAAGCGGGTGGTAATAAAGCGTGTTTTATTGGTAAAATCGTGGTTCAGGCTTTGTATGTATATCTCAGCAGCACGCTTGGTTGCGCCCATAACATTGGTTGGGTTCACGGCCTTGTCGGTTGAGATCATCACAAACCTCTCGGCGCGGAACCTGGAGGCCAGGTCAGCCATTACTTTGGTTCCAAAAACATTTACCCGCACGGCCTCATATGGGTTTTGCTCCATCATGGGAACATGTTTGTATGCGGCAGCATGATAAATCACTTCAGGGGTGAATTCAGCAAACACCTGTTCCATCATCGACTTATCACCAACATTGGCAATAATGAACTCAAATTTAACCACCATTTCGGGAAACCGTTCCTTCAGTTCATTCTCAAGGTCAAACATAGGCGTTTCGGCCTGATCAACCATTATGAGCTGCTGAACATCCAGCTGGCAAAGCTGGCGTACCATTTCGCTCCCAATACTTCCGGCAGCACCGGTCACCATAACGCGCCTTCCGGTGAGCTGTTCGCGCATATGCTCATTATCAAGGCGTATTTCTGACCGTTGAAGCAGGTCTTCAATCTTTACGCGGCTGATCTGTTTTACCGAGAGCTGGCCATTAATCCAGTGGGCAACAGGCGGAATCTCCTTTACCTCGAGCTGCGTTTGAAGCAGTAGTTCCTCTATTAGCTCTCGTTTCTGATCCTTCTCAATTTTCTGTATCGCAAAAATAACTTCCTTAACACCTTTCTCGCTAAGGAATTTGGGATTAAGCACTCCGGCAGAATATACGAAAACGCCCTCAATGGTCTTCCCAATTTTTCCAGGGTGGTTATCAACAAACCCAACCACTTTTACGCGCCTGTCAAGGTCAGCCTGCAGAACGTTTTTTGTGATAATACCAGCTGATCCGGCACCATAGATCAACACGTTCACAAAATCACCCTGCGATTTCATCCAGTAATATATAAGCCTTATCGCAAACCTGGTGGTCACCAGAAGTGCTATTGCTATCACATAAAAGATGATAATGATTGAATACGGTATGTGCGAGAGCCAGTAATGGACGTAAAAGTTATTGAGAGTATTGATTATCAGCAGCGCTGCCACAACAAATGACATCGCTTTCATTACAAGTATGGCATCCCTGACGCCTGTATGCCTGATAATGGTCTTATAAAGGCCGGTGAAAAGAAAAGCAGTGGTTACGAATAAAATAATATATACCAGCTGGTGGTACATGTCGCTTCTGATCTCATTGTTTAGCTGGAAATTATAGCGAAGCGTATAGGCAATAACAAAAGAAAAGCACACAATGAATACATCCTTGATAAGAACAAGCCATTGTGGCAGAAACTTATCACTTCTCTCTAGCAGGAATTGCCTGATGTAGTTTTTGTAGTTAAGTTGCAATGTTTAACCCCTCTTTTTCGCGATAACAAAAGTATAGAAATATTTTTCTTGTTCTACAATCCATTGCATTTACATTGAAAACCCTTATTCAATCAGTGTTTTAACTCTAAAAAATAAAGTACTTTTGAAAAATCCAATCAAACCGGAGGTAATGGATTTGAATCTTAACAAATACACGGCCATTTCTGCCATCTTCTGCTTATGCTCTTTCATGCTGGTAAGGTTTACCGATTCGGCCATTTTATCGGTCTTTCTGAAAATCAACCATATTAATTTCGACTTTTCCATTTTTAAAGTCACATACCTTACCGGGGGACAAGGCAACTGGACTGAGGGAAAAGTTATTTTCATCTACACCCTGCCCTACCTCATGTTTGCTCTGGCCGGAATATTCCTGCCCCATATACTCAGGCGAAGAAATAATATTTTCCTGCAGATGGCTATTACCTGGCTGTCGTTTCAGATGGTACTGATTGTGCTGGCAGGACTGGTAAGCGGTATTTTTGAGTTTCAGGGCATTGGGGTGGCAATGGAATGGCTGCTGGTAAATATGCCGGTAAAGATCTTTACTTCCCTCTTTCTGCTGATGTTAATCTATTTCTCGGTAAGAAGGTTCGGGTGGTATTTCCTTCGTAAAGTGCCCCACCGCTCCCTTCATGATGATCTTGATCAGCGCAGAAGGTGGTTGAACCACGTGGTTCTGTATCCTTTCCTCATCTCGTTTGCTTTTATTTTCCCCTTTGCCGGTATTGACACCTGGCTGAATTTTGTGTCTTCCTTTATTACCGGCCTCATTTTCATCCTGGTCATTTATAAGATGATACCGTTGGTTTATATTCCGCTTAATTAGCGCTCAGCATTTTCGTTCAGCGGACTGACCTGTGCAAACGGAACAGTTGAAGGGTCCAGCGTGCAACGCGGTGCTTTGTTCTTTCGCCCCACGCCCAGCAAAAGAGTGAGGTGGAAGTGTAGAACCTTTCCCCAGCATCAGTAATTCCACCGATGAACCGCAGGACCAGCTGGCATGATAAATCTCCAGAAACCCTTGATAATTAATCTATTCAGAAATTTCTCAATCTGTGGAATCTCTTTTGCCTTAGAATTTGAAATTTGAAATTGAAGGATTCAAATCTCAAATCTCAAATCTGATATCTCAAATCTCAAATCATTGATTCTCAAAACCAGCAACCGAAAACAACCATAAAAATGCAACTTAAAGAAAAAACCATCACTGCCCTCTTCTGGAGCTTCATAGATACCATTGCCGGCCAGGGGATTAATATTATGGCAGGTATTATTCTGGCCCGGCTGCTCATGCCCCGCGAATTCGGGCTTATAGGCATGGTGCTGGTATTTTTTGCACTTTCGGAGGCATTTATAAATAGTGGCTTTACCAGTGCACTTATCCGCAAAAAAGAGTGTACCCAATCTGACTACTCCACCGTATTCTTTTTTAACCTGTTTGCCGGTATTGCCTTTTTCGGCATCCTCTTTATTGGTGCCCCTTTTATTAGCCGCTTCTTCAATGAGCCACAGCTTACCGCTATTGTCAGGGTACTGGGACTGGTACTTATTATTGATGCGGCAACCCTTATACAACGAACAATCTTAACCCGCAACCTCGATTTCAAAACCCAGGCGCGGGTGTCGTTCATAGCCTCTGCCGGCTCAGGGGTGGTGGCTGTTGCAATGGCTGTTAACGGACTGGGTGTTTGGAGCCTTGTAGCCCAGCGCCTCAGCCGCGAACTTATCTATTCAGTCTGTCTCTTCATCTGGAACCGCTGGAAACCTCAGCTTGTATTCAGCATGAAATCGTTTAAAGAGTTGTTTGGCTTTGGCAGTAAATTACTGGCAAGCAGCCTCATCGACAATTTCTATAATAATGTATACTATCTGCTCATAGGCCGTTATTTTTCAGCCGCACAGCTTGGTTTTTTCACCAAAGCCGACGAATACAACCGCATGCCTTCTCAGAATATTTCAGGTATTGTGCAGCGTGTCAGCTATCCTGTTCTCTGCAGCGTGCAGGATGATAACGAGCGGCTGGTGGCCGTTTACCGGAAATTCATCAGGTACACCATGTTCATTACCTTTTTATTCATGATGGCACTTGCCGCCATGGCTGAACCAATGATCATCACCCTGATAGGTGAAAAGTGGCACAACTCGGTGGATTATTTCCGCATGCTTTGCTTTGTTGGCATGTTTTTCCCCTTGCATGTGCTTAACTTAAACATCATCCAGGTAAAAGGCCGCTCTGACCTGTTCCTGAAACTGGAGGTTATAAAGAAAATTACAGCCGTACCGGCCATTATATTAGGCGTAATTTATGGCATTAAAGTGATGATCATCGGCATGATGGTAAACACCCTGCTCGATTTTTACCTCAACAATCACTGGAGCCGCAAAATGATCGGTTATTCGTTCATGGCCCAGGTAAGGGATATTCTGCCTTCATTTGTAATGGCTGTCTTCGTTAGCGGAATCGTTTACAGCCTCGGACTCTTATTGCCTTACAGCCATGGTGTAAACCTGCTTATTCTAACGCTTACCGGTGCCTTGCTGGCATTGGTCATCTGCGAATCGACCGGCTTTAAAGATTATGTTTACCTGCGCGATATTATAATGGAAAAAACAGGAACCTCACGAATTATGCAGGGCATGAAGGTATTTGGTTTCCGACTGGTAACATTACCCGTTAAAGCTTCAGTCATGCTTTTCAGAAGTGAAGGGAAAAGGAAGAAGTGACTAGTGACTAGTGACTGGTGACTGGTGACTAGTGACTGGTGATTGGTGACTGGTGACTGGTGACTGGTGACTGGTGACTAACTTTAAAGCGCATAAATTTTGGAGATTGTGTGAACGTATGGATTC
>DATGXG010000016.1 GCA_035299085.1 Bacteroidales bacterium
CTGACATAGTTACCAATCTTAAAGTTGAACCGGGTTCCCATGTAAAGATGGTTAAAGGAACTGAATTGTCAAGTTTTCTAATATATTGACCACCATTTCGCATAACAGCCTGAATCAAGGACATGTATTTTCCTAATGTAACTGTGCCACTGCAATCAAGATCAATACCTGGACCATCCACTATAACCAGCCTATCTGAAGTAGTTGTTAGAGTTCCATTACTTTCTATTAAAATTTGATCCGCATTAATTATGGTATTACTTGAGCTGAATTGAATATTATGCCTTATAACAATCGATTGAGATGTTACATCAGGAAATAGAGTCGCAGGTTGCCAGTCCTGGTTATTTGATGATGATTCCCATGTTGATGCAGTAACCCAATTCCCATCAGCTCGTGATCTGAAATAATCCGTAGGAAGTGTTTGAGAAAGAGAAATTTGGGTAAAAAGGAGGAGTGTCATCAAGAAGAATCCTGCAATTAGAGTTGACGTATATACCTTCATAATTTTTCTATAAAGCCTGGTTATACTGTTGTATTAGAGCAATCATTGCTTAGCTACGACAAATATAAAGACATTTTAATAATGAAAAGAACACGATCAGATAATAATCAGAAAGAAATATTTCCCGGATACAACCTTCATTAAAACCCCCTGACAGGAGGTACATAAGATTCAGACGCTTTCAAAATGCTCATTTAGCCCCTGTCAAAATGATAGGGTTCGCAATTGTTTTTAAATGGAGCAGAATGCTGCATTCCCTGACAGAAATAACTTTTGTGCATTTTGCCCTCAAAATGGTACAGGAATTGGCATAAATGGTTCAGATAATTAATTTGAAACCATTCATGCTATGACACTTTTGTTACTGATTTCAATTGCAGTATTCGGTTATCTGGTAAACGTGCTGCTTAACCCCGAAAAAATATAGAAAGATGGATCCTGAAATTTGGGGGGTTGTCCTTATGTATGCGCTGGTGATAGCCCTGGCACTTCCGCTTGGCCGATATATGGGCCGCATTTTTACTTATGGGAAAACCCGGGCAGATAAGTTGTTCGACCCTGTCGACAAGGTGTTTTACCGGTTGGGCGGTATTGACCACGAAACCGGAATGAACTGGAAACAGCACCTTGCAGCTTTGTTAACCATAAACCTCGTATGGCTGGTTTTATCCATGGCCATATTAATGAACATGGGCCGGCTGCCATTGAATCCCGATAAAATACCTTCGATGGGTGCCGGCCTGGCATTCAATACGTCCGCAAGCTTTATAACCAATACCAACCTGCAGCATTATTCGGGTGAAACCGGACTTTCATACCTGGGGCAACTGGTTCTTATGTTATGGCAGTTTATTAGTGCCGCAACCGGTATGGCAATTTGTGCCGTGGTTTTTGTTTCAATGAAAGCCGGTACCACTGAAAAGACCGGAAACTTCTACAGTTTTTTTGTAAGAAGCTGTACCCGCATATTGTTCCCGCTATCGGTTATTGGTGCTGCTTTGCTTGTGTTTAGCGGAAGCCCGGTTACCTTTGAAGGGAGGGACACGGTGGCCACTCTTGAAGGGCCGGTTCAGCAGGTCAGCCGAGGCCCTGTTGCCGCTTTTGCCATGATAAAACAACTGGGAACAAACGGAGGCGGTTTTTACGGAACCAATTCGTGCCACCCGTTTGAAAATCCCGGTTACCTTACCAATATCATTGAAACAGTCGCTATTTTCCTGATTCCCGTGGCCATGATTTTTGCATTCGGTTATGTGGTCCGCCGGAAGAAAATGTCGTGGATCATCTTTGGCGTTATGACCACGGGGTTCCTGATGCTGGTTATTCCTTCCGTTATTAATGAAATGCACGGCAACCCGGCTGTTGACCAACTGGGCATTCAGCAGCATGGCAGCATGGAAGGCAAAGAAGTCAGGTTTGGGCCCGCAGCTTCAGCTTTTTGGGCAGTCAGCACCACCTGTACCGGTAACGGTTCAGTGAATGCCATGCTCGACAGCATGACTCCACTGACAGGAATGGCAGCCTTAACGGGTATGATGGTCAATAGTTTTTACGGTGGGGTGGGGGTAGGGTTCCTTAATTTTTACATCTTTATCATTATCGCCGTATTCATATCGGGGCTTATGGTCGGACGCACGCCTGAATTCCTTGGAAAGAAGATAGAGGCAAGGGAAATGAAGATAGCGGTACTGGTTTTCATTCTGCACCCTTTGCTGATACTGGCGGGTACCGCACTGGCAAGTTTTATATACGCCGGAAATCCGGCTGAATATGCCGGCTGGCTCAGCAACCCGGGTTACCATGGGTTCAGTGAAATGCTGTATGAGTTTACTTCTGCTTCAGCCAATAACGGCAGCGGCTTTGAAGGACTCGGGGATAACACGCCATTCTGGAATATTTCAACGGGTATAGTGATGCTGCTTGCAAGATACCTGCCTATTGCTGGTCCGGTGGCTATTTCAGGGCTGCTGGCCGGTAAAAAATATATCCCTGAAAGTGCGGGGACCCTGCAGACGGACACGGTGACATTCGGGGTTATGCTGTTTGCTGTGATATTCATAGTTGTTGCCCTCTCTTTTTTCCCTGCACTGGTACTCGGCCAGCTGGCAGAATATTTTACACTGTATTAAATGTTAAGGACTGAAAGATGAAAACACACGATAAATCAGTTTTCAGGAAGGGGTTAATCACACAGGCCATCGGGGAATCGTTTGTAAAGCTTAATCCCCTGAAATTATACCATAACCCCGTTATGCTGACCGTAGAAACGGGTACCGTTGTTATGCTGGCCGTAACCGTGCTGTCACTTGCGGGTTACGCATCACAGGGAAATACCGGATACAACTTTGCCCTCCTGCTGCTCTTGTTTGTCACTTTGTTGTTTGCCAATTTTGCTGAAGCGATTGCTGAAGCCAGGGGAAAGGCCCAGGCCGACAGTTTGAGGAAAACCAGGGAAGAAACACCGGCTAAGCTGGTCAACGGACAAACCATTCCTTCATCACAGCTTTCAAAGGGTGCAGTCTTTATTTGTGAAGCGGGCGACATTGTGCCAACCGACGGTGAAATCATTGAAGGCCTTGCCTCCATTGACGAGAGTGCCATTACGGGTGAAAGTGCACCTGTGATACGTGAAGCAGGCGGCGATAAAAGTTCGGTTACGGGCGGCACTAAAGTACTCTCCGACAGGATTAAAGTGGTAGTGACCACACAGCCGGGTGAAAGTTTCCTTGATAAAATGATTGCTTTGGTAGAAGGGGCCTCCAGGCAAAAAACCCCCAATGAAATTGCATTGACCATTTTGCTGGCAGGCCTTACAATGGTATTTATCATAGTTACGGTAACCCTGCATCCTTTTGCCGGCTATGCCTCAACACCAATAACCATTCCGTCCCTGATCGCATTGTTTGTATGCCTTATTCCCACCACCATCGGCGGCTTGCTGTCAGCAATAGGGATAGCGGGCATGGACAGGGCACTTCGGGCGGGGGTAATAACCAAATCAGGCAAGGCAGTGGAAACTGCCGGCGACATTGATGTACTGCTGCTGGATAAAACAGGCACCATCACCATTGGTAACCGGAAAGCAACACGGTTTCACCCGTTGCCCGGAACGAGTGAAGACCATTTGATTCAGCTGTCAGTACTGAGCTCTCTGGCCGATGAAACCCCCGAAGGCAAATCAATTATTGAACTGGGGGGTGCTGATACGCTGAAAACCAAACCCGAAAACCCGCAGTTTATCAAATTTTCCGCGCAAACCCGCTGTTCGGGAATAGAGTTTGGAAATACCAGCATCCGCAAAGGTTCATATGATGCCATAAAAAACATGGTGGAAAGTGATGGCAAAACATTGCCCGCCGGACTGAATGAAATTGTTGACGGCATTTCATCACTTGGGGGTACCCCGCTTGTGGTTACTGAAAATAACGTGGTGCGCGGGGTAATTGAATTGCAGGATATCATTAAAACGGGCATCCGCGGGCGGTTTGAACGACTGAGGAAGATGGGGGTAAAAACGGTGATGGTTACCGGTGATAACCCGCTCACGGCAAGATTTATTGCCGGAAAAGCAGGTGTTGATGACTATATTGCGGAAGCAAGGCCTGAAGATAAGATGGAATATATTAAAAAAGAACAGTCGGCGGGGCGGCTTGTAGCCATGATGGGCGACGGCACAAACGATGCCCCTGCCCTGGCACAGGCTGATGTGGGCGTGGCCATGAACAGCGGCACCCAGGCCGCCAAAGAAGCAGGCAATATGGTTGACCTGGACAATGATCCTACGAAACTCATTGAAATCGTTGAAATTGGGAAACAACTGTTAATGACCAGGGGGGCATTGACAACTTTTAGCATTGCCAATGATGTGGCAAAGTATTTTGCCATTATCCCCGCATTGTTTATTACGGCTATCCCTGCCCTGCAGAGCCTCAATGTGATGCACCTCAGCAGTCCTGCCAGTGCCATACTTTCAGCTGTTTTATTCAATGCACTCATCATCCCATTGCTGATCCCCCTTGCCTTAAAGGGGGTGGCTTACAAACCCATTGGCGCAAGTGCCCTGCTGCGGCGCAATTTATTCCTTTATGGACTGGGCGGGATTATTGTCCCGTTTATCGGAATTAAACTGATTGACATGGTTGTATCATCAATAATATAAAACAATGAAAGCAAATCTGGTAAAGGCAATACGGCTCACGCTGGTTTGTATTGTTTTCTTCCCCGGCATTTACACACTGGTCATACTCGGTATTGCACAAGTGGCTCCCAACCATGGGAAAGGGTTTATGGTAACAGGCAATAACAAGGCATATTACCTGAATATTGGCCAGCCGTTTACAAAGGACCGGTATTTCTGGTCCAGGCCTTCGGCCGTGGGCTATAATGCCGCCGGCAGCGGTGGAAGCAATAAAGGGCCTTCAAATCCAGGGTACCTTGTTACGGTCAGTGCCCGGATTGACCAGTTCCTTCTCCGTAACCCCGGCATTGAAAGGTCAGAAATTCCGGCCGACCTTGTAACAGCCAGTGGCAGCGGGCTCGACCCCCACATCTCTGTCCAGGCGGCTAAAGTGCAGGTAAAGCGGATAGCAGCCGCACGTAATATCCCTGAAGATACGCTAATCAATTTAATCAGCAGGAATACCCGGAAACCATTGCTGGGATTATTTGGGCCTGAATGTGTTAATGTTCTTATGCTGAACCTCGATTTGGATAAAACGGCAAACAATCACTAACTTTGTTAAAACAAATGTATTCTTGAAAAAAGTCCTTATCATCGATGATGAAGAGAAGCTTCGGAAACTGCTTGCCCGGCTTATCGGTTACGAGGGTTACGAAGTACTGGAGGCGGCCGGCGGTGCCGCTGCTTTCAGGAAAATGGAGCAGAAGGACATTGACGTTGTACTTTGTGATGTAAAACTGCCCGATATAAACGGCCTGGACCTTTCCCTGAAAATAAAGGAACAATACCCTGAGGTTGAAATCATCATGCTTACAGCATACGGCAACATACCCGATGGTGTGCAGGCAATTAAAAACGGCGCCTTTGACTATATTACAAAAGGTGATGACAATAACAAAATCATTCCGCTGATCAGGCGGGCGGCCGAAAAAATAGAACTTGCCCGGCGGGTGAAGAGCCTGGAAAAACAATTGGGTGACAGGTACTCCTTTGATAACATTATCGGCGACTCACCACCCCTTGCAGAAGCAAGGAACCTGGCAGCCAGGGTTGCTGCGGGAGATACAACGGTGCTTTTAACCGGGGAAACCGGTACCGGAAAGGAAGTATTTGCCAATGCCATCCATATGGCCAGCAACCGGAGATATAAGAATTTTATTGCCATCAATTGTGCTGCTTTCAGTCATGAATTGCTTGAAAGCGAGTTCTTCGGACATACCGCAGGCGCTTTTAGCGGGGCAACACGCGACCGGAAAGGGATATTTGAAGAAGCAAACAACGGCACAATATTCCTGGATGAAATAGGTGAAATGGCCACCGACCTGCAGGCTAAATTGCTTCGTGTAATTGAAACAGGCGAATATTACAAAGTTGGCGACAGCAAAGTAAAGAAATCGAATGTGCGGATTATTGCTGCCACAAACCTTGACCTGCGGAAGGAAGTTGCTGAAGGCAGGTTCAGGGAAGACCTGTTTTACCGTATATCGGTGTTTCAGATAAACCTGCCTCCCCTGCGTGAACGCAGGGATGACATTGAGCTTTTTGCCCGTTATTTCCTCGATATGTTCTCAATTAAAACAAAAAGGAACATTACCGGAATGTCATCCTCCTTTATCACTGCCCTGAAACAATACGAATGGACAGGGAATATACGCGAGCTGAGAAATGTTATAGAACGTTGCTGCATACTTGCCAATGGGCCACTGCTAACCCCTGACCTGTTGCCGCTTGAAATTCAGCAAAAACAGTATAAGCCGGAGTCTGACCCTCATCAGTCGCTTAATTTGTCGGAATTTGAAAAAATGCACATTATAAAGGTGCTGAACCATACCGGTGGCAATAAAACAAAAACCGCTGAACTGCTGGGGGTTGCTCTTACTACTTTATACCGGAAAATGGCTGAATACAACCTGTAGTTGCCATGCCGGGCTTTCATTTCGCTAAGCTTACCCTTTCATTCTGCAAGTATTTACGGTGCCTTCAAATTTCACAATTAGCCCTTTTCCGCAGTAATCAGGCATTCCGGCATACTGATGGTATATGGAACACCAATTGGTATACACTGTGTGTAACCTAAAAGAAAACACAATGGAAACGAAAATCAGGAAAACATTAAAACAATGGTTTCCCACCGCTTTTGAAGAACTGCCTGAAAACGACAACTGTTCAGACTATGAGATACTTTGCCGGTTCGCAAAATATACCATTTCAATCATCAATGAAGACAATGAGACCAAAAAGGAGCCATTCAGGCTTATCCTCCTACTATACTCAAAGGGATCATTGTATGAGAAGAATGCCATTGAAAATGAGTTCTTAAGGATACTTGCCGGTGAAGAAAAATGCATGACCTTAAAAGAGCATCTCAGTTTGATGCCTGAAGAACTTAAGCCTGTTTACCTGAAAACCATACTTGGCAATTAAACTGATACAATTAAAAGTGTGTTGTTGGTAAGTACCGGTTTAGGCAGTATTTCATTAACTTTATAATCACTTAACTGATACATGGCCGGGAAAGAAAATAATGTGCAGCACTTCCTTGATCTGATAAAAAGGTCAAGGAGGGGCAAATTAAAGATATACATAGGTATGATTGCCGGGGTAGGCAAGACCTGCCGTATGCTGCAGGAAACGCATTCTCTCTTAAAAAAAGGGGTGGATATCAGGCTCGGGTATATTGAAACACATGGCCGCGCCGAAACCATTGCCATGCTGGCCGGACTACCGGTAATTCCACGAAGAAAACTGTTTTATAAGGGCAGGGAACTGGAAGAAATGGATGTGCAGGCAATTATAAGTACCAGGCCTGAAATCGTTGTTATTGATGAACTGGCCCATTCAAATATCAAAGGCAGCAAAAATGAAAAACGCTGGCAGGATGTCCTTGAGATTCTTGAAGCCGGGATCAGCGTCATCAGTGCCGTCAATATACAGCATATTGAAAGCCTGAATGAAGATGTAAAGATGATTACCGGTATTGAAGTGAACGAACGAATACCCGACAGTATAATTGCCCTTGCCGATGAAGTAGTGAACATTGACCTGAGTGCCGATGACCTGATCCACCGGCTGCAGGAAGGCAATATTTACGAAAAGGATAAAATTGAGGCAGCACTGGCAAATTTCTTTAAGCCTGAGCATATACTTCAGCTTCGTGAACTGGCTTTGAAAGAAGTAGCTTCGCAGGTGGAGCGGAAGGTGGATGTTGAAGTACTTAAAAACTCAGGGCTGCGGCATGAGAAATTCCTGGCGTGCATCAGCAGCAATGAAAAAGCAGCAAAGAACGTGATCCGCAAAACCGCCCGGCTGGCAAGCTACTACAATGCCCACTGGTTTGTGCTGTACGTACAGGCCCGGGGTGAAAGTCCCGACAGGATACCGCTGAACAAACAGCGCCACCTTATCAATAATTTTAAACTGGCAACCGAACTGGGCGCCAAAGTTATCCAGGTAAAGGGCAATAACATACCGCACTGTATTCTTGAACAGGCTGCGAAATTCGATATAACTACCGTGTGTATGGGAAAACCTCACAGGCTGCTGTTTAAGATCATTTTTTCAAGAAGCATATTTAACGGACTTTTAAAAGGCCTGGCGTCATATGATATTGATCTGATAATTCTCTCATAAAATGAAAATTAAAACAAAACTGGGGTTGGGTATAGGCTTCCTTTTTATACTGATTGTAATACTGATACTGCTTGGTATCATCTTCACCAACCAGATTGCCGGAAATACCCGTAATATCCTTGCTCAAAATAACAAGTCAATTGAATATGCCCGGCGAATGTTGCTGGCAGCCGACAATCTGAGTGTATCTGACTCTGCAATGCATGAGTTCGGAAACTACCTTCTGCTTCAGCAGTCTAATATTACAGAAGCCGGTGAAGGGATCCTCACCTCAAGGATTTCAATGAACTTTGAAAAACTCAGGACCGGAACCGGTAATCCCGCTGACCTGAGGAATATACGAAATGACTTGTATGACCTCATGGCACTGAATATGGGTGCCATAGAAAACAAAAGCGAAATAGCCATTTCAAAGGCTAAAACCGCAATCCTGATCATTTCAATCACCGGTACCATATGCTTTATAATAGCCTTTACCCTGCTGGTAAACCTTCCGGGAAGTATCATGGAACCAATAAATGAACTAACCGGCAGCATTAAAGAAATTGCAGCAAAAAACTATTCGCACAGGGTAACCTTTGAAAGAAAAGATGAACTGGGTGTACTTGCGCGCTCATTCAACGTAATGGCCGAAAAACTGGAGGAATACAACAATTCAAACCTTGCCATTTTAATGATGGAGAAAAAACGCATTGATACACTCATTAACAACATGCATGAACCCGTTTTTGGCCTGGATGAGAATGGCAAAATCATTTTCATGAATAATGAAGCATTTAAAGTTTCAGGGCTCAGGAAGGAGGATGCCATTGGCAGGCCATCGCAGGAAATTGCAGTAAACAACGACCTGATCCGTTCACTTATCCGTGAGCTCGTAAAACCAGGCAACAACGCGATATCCAATGAACCATTGAAAATATATACCGACGATAAAGAAAGCTATTTCGAAAAGGAAATTATCACCATTACGATAACCCCCACCGCCGAGAGCAACTCAAGGTATATTGGTGATGTGATTATTCTGAAGAACATAACCTCATTCAAAGAACTTGATTCGGCGAAGACCAACTTTATTGCCACGGTATCACACGAACTCAAAACCCCCCTCTCGTCCATTCTTATGAGCCTCGAACTTTTGGAACATGAACGCATAGGCATTTTAAATCCTGAGCAGCAACAACTCATTGAAAGTGTAAAGGACGACGGAAAAAGACTGCTCAGAATCACCGGTGAACTGCTGAACCTTACACAGGTTGAAACCGGAAAGATACAGTTAAACATACAACCCTCCCAACCCGGTGAAATAGTAAGGTATGCCGTTGAAACCATTAAGAAGCAGGCTGATGTGGAGAATATAGCCATAGAGACCAGATGTGACGAAAATGCCGGTCCGGTATATGCTGACCTCGATAAAACATCATGGGTACTGACCAACCTCCTGTCAAATGCGGTCAGGTATTCGTATCCCAATTCAAAGGTAATCCTGTCAGTTAAACCGGTCAAAGCCAAAATGCATTTTTCAGTCCAGGATTTCGGACAGGGTATTGACCCCCGTTACAGGGAACAAATATTTAACCGTTACTTCCGTATACCCGGCAGCGATAAAAAAGGAACCGGCCTTGGACTTGCCATAAGCAAAGAGTTTATTGAAGCACAGGGTGGTGAAATATATTATGAGAGTGAACCCGGCAAAGGAAGTATCTTTTCGTTCACATTACCATTGGTTTGAAAGAGGCTCCTTCCTCATAATGTCAATAGGATCAGCTGCCGGTGTGGCTGCCATGGGGATGGAAAAGATCAGCTTTTTCTGGTATCTGAAAAAGATCAGCCTGCTGGCATTGCTGGGCTATTTTGCCGGCGCAGCCGTTTATATACTGCAGAATGCAATTTAGCCTGCAGATAATCAGGGCTGACTATCAGGGGCAAGGTAACTATTACGGGAACAATGGAAGCCTAATCCAGGTTCGGATTATCCGGCAAGTCATCTTTATTTGGATGTATACAGGTGATCCAGTACTGAACAATAATTTCAAACATATTTGACTGTTCGGCAGGGGTCATTGGTTTATAGAAAAAGCCCTGCACATGGTACCGGTATGCCTGGATAACTTTTTGTCGCGAAAGGCTGTGGCTGACAAAAATAAATGGAATTGACTTCTGGCTTAAATACTCATCCTCTTCAAGGATTTTCTTAAATTCCATACCATTCTTCCCGGGCATATCTATATCGGAAATGATAAGGAAAACCTCATCGGCATTCATCCTCAGGTGCTCAAGAGCGTCGTCAGCATTATTGAAATACTCAATTTGAATATTCCAGTCTTTGACCCTCAGTGCTCTCTCGAGGAAGTCTTTTTCATAATTCTCATCATCCACCAGGATGATTTTGCCTCTTACTCTCTTCATCATACAATTAACAATGGAAGGGGGGGAAGGTTATTAAATTCAGGTAATTAAAAGGTAAGGCGGCAAAGCCGCCTTACCTTTTAATAAAAAAACCTTAATCAACTAGTCACTAGTCACTAGTCACTAGTCACTAGTCACTAGTCACCAGTCACCAGTCACC